>JAOZRF010000174.1 GCA_029940245.1 Desulfobacula sp. | reverse complement strand
GAACAGGGTAAAAAATTTCTTGAACCCATTTTTACAGGGAACGCGGTTATGGGATTTGCCATAACAGAGCCGGATGCGGGTTCTGATACCCTGGCAGCCGCAACTACTGCTGTAAAGGAAGGCAATGAATGGGTACTTAACGGATCAAAAGTCATGATCGGGAATGGTACCAAAGGAACATTCATGTTGATTTATTGTCTGACTGATCCGGATGCGCAATCCAGATCCAAGCGGCACAGCATCATTGTTGTTGAAACAGACAGACAAGGATACAAGGCTGATCCCATGCATGGTAAAATGGGGTTGCGCGCTTCTGACACGGCTGCCATTTATCTGAACAATGTCCGGGTGCCCGAAGAAAATCTCATTGGAACCCGGGGGAACGGATTTCACCAGCTCATGGCCTTTTTTGACAGAAGCCGGGCCTATGTTGCCGCCCATGGTGTAGGGCTTGCCCAGGGGGCTCTTGACATGGCTGTCAAACATGTCAGAGAACGAAAACAGTTTGGAAAGCCCATTGGCAGTTTTCAGGGTGTCCAATTCAAAATTGCGGACATGGCAGTGAAAATAGAGCTTGCCAGGAACATTATGTACAAGGCTGCCTGGCTGCTTGACAATGGTACTCCCGATACCCATGTGACGGCCATGGCAAAAATGTATAGCGCACGCATTGCCGTTGAAGTGGTTGACGAGGCACTGCAGCTACACGGCGGATATGGATATTTTGATGATTATGATATCGAACGCTTCTACAGGGCTGCAAAAGTCCTTGAAATCTATGAAGGGGCAAAGGAAATCGAGAAAATGATCATCGGACGAACCATTGTGGGCAGATAAAGTCCATTGTATATTTTCCCAAAAATCTAAATTTTAAGGATCCAAAAATGAAACAAGAGTTTTTATTAGGAAACGGCGCCATCGCCCTTGGACTTTTAGAGGCCGGTTGCCAGATCATGACCTCCTACCCAGGGACCCCTTCTTCGGAAATCCTTCCGGAAGTTGTCCGGTTTTCCAAAGCCGCCAGTCTGAATACCAGTATTGAATGGTCTGTTAATGAGAAAGTCGCATTTGACAATGCCTTTGCTGCTGCCATTTCCGGCAAAAGGGCTGCCTGCTGCATGAAAATGGTAGGCCTGAACGTGGCCGCGGATTCTTTTATGTCATCCGCGTATATCGGCAACATTGGCGGGCTTGTGATCATCTCCTGTGATGACCCAGGACCCCATTCATCCCAGACTGAACAAGACTCACGGCTCATGGCACGTCTGGCCAAAGTGCCGGTGCTGGATCCGGGAAGCCCTGAAGAGGCAAGGGAAATGATCAAATTTGCCTTTGATCTGTCTGAAGAATTCCAGGTGCCCGTGCTGGTTCGCCCTGCCATCCGAATCTGTCATGCACGGCAGAATATCAAATACGGTGTTCTTGAAAACAATTTAACCCAGGCTGATTTTAAGCGGGAACCAACCCGCTGGGCATCCACACCAAAATTCAGGTTTGTGCAGCACAAGGCATTGAATGAAAAACATCTGAAAATCAGTGAACGCTTCAACAGCCTGTCACCTTTTAATATGCACACCCTTGAAAAAGGAAAATCTTATCCTTTCGGAATTGTAACGGCTGGTGTTCCCTCAAGCGTGGTTCAGGATATGTTTGAAGAATACAAAAGAGCTGAAATCCCGGTCCTGAAACTTGGGGCTCCCTATCCTTTCCCGGAAAAATTGGCAGATGAGTTCATGGATGCCTGTGACAAGGTATTGGTGATTGAAGAAACAGATACCGTGATTGAATATATGTTAAGGGACAAGCACAAGACCCTGGGACGGCTCACGGGCCATGTACCCATGGAAGGCGAGCTTGTGCCTGAAAAAATTGAAGGCATCCTGAACAAGGCCCTTTTAGACTGCAAGCTTTCGGCCTTGTCAGACTTTGACTGCGGGCAACAGGCCTTTGAGCTTGTAGGAGGGCTATCACTTCCCATCAGAAAACCCACCCTGTGTCCCGGATGTCCCCATCGGGCATCTTTTTATTCCATTAGAAAAGCCTTGCCAAAAGCCATTTTCCCATCTGACATCGGGTGCTATACCCTTGGCAGCAACCTTGGGGTTGTGGACACGGTTCTTGACATGGGGGCCGGGATTACCATGGCATCGGGATTCTGGAACGCCTATATCCAGGATGGTATCAAAAAATCCATTGTGGCCACCATGGGGGATTCCACTTTTTTCCATTCCGGCACCACAGGACTTATCAATGCCGTTTACAATAATTCCCGGTTTATTCTGGTAATTCTGGACAATCATATTACGGCCATGACGGGCATGCAGCCCTCCATTACCCAGAGTGACAGGGTAGATGGATCAAAGGGAAATGCCATTGCCCTTGAAACCATTGTCAAAGGTTGCGGCGTTGATTATATCAAAGTGGTTGATCCTTTTGATACAAAAAACATGATCCAGACGGTAAAGGATGCGGCCCAGTATGTAGATGATCCGGACGGTGGCATTGCCGTGATCATTTCCCGCCACCCCTGTGTGATCGGGTTCAGGGACCTTGCTATTCCTGAAAAAATCAAGGTTTATATTTCAGACGAATGTAATGACTGCGGATTCTGCCTTACACGATTTGAGTGCCCTGCCCTGTATCGGGATAAAGAAACTGAAAAGACCCGAATAAACGAAGTGCTTTGTGTCGAATGTGGTGTCTGCCTGCAGATCTGCCCTCAGGATGCAATTAAAAGAGTATAAACTTTTTACGGAGAAAAACACTTATGAAAACGACCAATTATGTATTAACCGGTCTTGGCGGTCAGGGAATCCTTTTCATGACAAAGATATTGGCCACCACGGCTTTAAATAAGGGATATAATATTTTAGGCGCTGAAACCCATGGCATGGCCCAGCGAGGCGGATCAGTTGTTTCCCATTTAAGGATCGGGGATGCCCGATCCAGCCTGATCCGGGCAGGAGCTGCTGATTTTCTGCTATCCATGGACGAGTCCGAGGCTTACCGGTATCTTCCTTACCTGAAAAAAGGCGGAAAATTATTTGCCAATGCATCTTCCAAATTATTCCCGGATAAAAGGGTGGCAGCTTACCTTGAAAAAAATAAAATCAAATCCATGGCCATGGAAGCTTCCGGAAAAGCTATGGAACTCGGATCTCCCAAGTCAACGAATCTTGCCATGGTGGCCTTTTATGCAGCCTTTGGTTATGGGCCTTTGAAAGCCGATGATCTAAGGGCTACAGTGGATGATATGAGCCCCGGACCGTTTAAGGAAAAAAATCTCAGGATTTTTGACCTGTGTTATGAAACAGGCAGACAAATGGTTTAAAAAATATATTAAAACAAAATAATTGTATACAGTATACTATTATTCCAAAATATGGTAACCTTTATCCATTTATATATGGAGACTTTTATGACACTTTTTAAGAATCTTACTGTACTATCCCTTGAACAGGCAACCGTTGCCCCTTATCTCACCTATAGACTTGCCCAGGACGGAATGACAGTCATTCGCCTTGAACACCCAGTATATGGAGATCCCAACCGGTTCATCGGAGACAATGTCCTGAATGAAGAAAGAATGAACGCATATTTTCTATGCATCAACTCCGGGAAAAAAGCATTAACCTTAAACATGGCTGATCCAAAGGGCAAAGAAATATTCAAACAATTAATCAGCAAACTTAATATAGATATTTTTATCACCAATCAATTACCCAAAAATTATGAAAAACTTGGCATTGCCTATGAATTAATAAAACAGGTCAAACCAGATATCATCTGGCTGGGACTTACAGGGTTTGGCCCTGACTCCAATGAAGGCGCCTATGATCCCATCCTTCAGGCAAGATCGGGATTAATGGAACTTACGGGGGAAGCCGAGGGTGACCCCCAGGTCTTAGGAATTCCTCTGCCGGACATGGGAACCTCGGAACACGGATACGGGCTTTTGATGAAAGCGCTTTTTAAACGGGCAGTGACAGGGGAAGGCAGTCGTATTGATCTTTCCATGTTTGAATCAACAGTCTCCTGGCTTACCACGCCCATTGCCCTTTCACAGAGTTTTGGTGCCACAGTTTCCCGGAGGGGCAACACCCATGAATTTTTCAGTCCCGTATCTGTTTATAAAACCCTTAACGGTTTTATCTACCTGGCCGTGGGCAATGATCGGCAATGGGAATCCATGGTCAGTCAAGACATGTTCAAATCCCTTGCAAAAGAAGCGTACAAAAAAAACAAGGGCAGAATTCTTGATGTCACCAATCTGAATAAGGCCATTAACGCCATCACTGAATTGCACACATCTGAAGATCTCATTAAGCTGTTCAACTCCATTACCGTACCCATCTCAAAAATTAAAACCGTAAATGAGGTGGTGGAAGATTCTCTGGTTGCAAAACGAATTCTGTCTTCAAAAGATTCCAAAACCGGCACAAAGCTGACCCTTGCCCCGCCACCGAACATGACACCTTTTCTAGAAAAAGCTGATCGCAAACTTTCCTTTCCACCCAGATTTGGTGAACAGAATGGGCAAATCTATGGGGATGTCCTGGGGTATGACAAGATTACGCTTGCAGAATTCAAAGAAAAAGGAATTATTTAGTGTTTGGTCATGAATTATTTAAAGGAACGGGGCGCCCAAATGAAGCTGGACAATAATTTTAAAGAAAGAAAATCTCTGGGCCAGGATGTTTTTGAATATTTGAAAAAAGCCATCATTGACCAGACCATTGAACCGGGTGCAAGGCTTGTGGAAAGCAAAATTGCCGACATGCTGGGTATCAGCAGGACACCTTTGCGCGAAGCCCTGCACAAACTTGAAAGAGAAGACTGGATTGAAAAAAATCCTTCCGGCGGATTCCAGGTGGTCTGCTTGACAAAGGAAGAAATTGAGCAGACCTTTGGGATCAGAAGTGTTCTTGAAGCCTATGCCGCAAGGCTGGCTGCCCAAAACCATACAGCCCCGGATCTTATTCCCCTAGAAAAAAAGATGATGGAATTTAAACTTTGTCTTGGGGGAAAAGACTATGATAAACTCCAGACAATCAACACCCAGTTTCATGATCTTCTCTACGCTTTGAGCAAAAGCCCGAAACTGATCAAAATGATCAACCAGCTTCGGGCACAAATTTCACGATTCCGGCAGATCATCTTAAAACAGACGGGATATGCCCATGAGAGCCATGAAGACCATTTCAAAATGCTGGCTGCCATTAAAAGCCGGGATGGCGATGCCGTTGAAAAGCTTGTCAGAGACCACATCATTAAAGGGAAAAACGCAGTTCTAAACCAGTTAAATAAAGAGGAAAAAGAAAAAAAAAGTGCCTGAGATCAAAGACATATTGATGGGGAACCAGAAAGCCGGGGCAAGGATGATCCGTCTGATTGATGACGATGATCCAAAAGCCTTTGATCTGCTCAAACAATTGTATCCCCATTCCGGTAATGCCTTTATCATTGGCATTACGGGAGCTCCCGGTGTGGGTAAATCCACCCTGATTGACGCTTTGATTTTTGAATTCCGCAAACAAGACCTTAAAATTGCCGTGATTGCCGTGGATCCCACAAGCCCTTTTTCCGGCGGTGCTATTTTAGGAGACCGGCTGCGCATGCAGCGCCATGCAGCAGATGAAAAAGTCTTTATCCGGTCCATGGCATCAAGGGGGCAGAAAGGGGGCCTTTCCAGAGCAACAAAAGATACTGCTGTTGTTCTTTCTGCCATGGGATATGATATCATTATCATTGAAACCGTGGGAGCAGGACAGGCAGAGTTTGACATTGCCTCTGTGGTCCATTCAACAGGGATTGTCACCATTCCGGGAACAGGAGACGGCATCCAGGCCGTCAAGGCCGGTATCCTTGAAACCGGAGATATCTTTATTGTCAATAAAAGTGACCGGCCTGATGCCCAAGTCTCTGTGCTTGAGCTTAAAATGATGCTCAGCATGCGCAGTCCCAAAACAGTGGAACAGATTGCAAATCAGACAGCCGGGGACAAATTTCAAATCAATCCCCCAAAAAGGGGTTTGACCTGGACTCCCAGGGTTTTAAAAACAATTGCCCACAATGGAACCGGGGTAAAAGAACTTGCCGAAACCTTTTTATCCCATTTTGATTTTATGAAAAAAAATACCATTCT
>JAOZRF010000173.1 GCA_029940245.1 Desulfobacula sp. | reverse complement strand
GATACTGCAAAACTCAAAAGAGGTGACAGGGTTACCATCCATATGCCCATGTCGGCAGAGCTTCCCATTACCATGCTGGCCTGCGCAAGACTGGGTGTTATTCATTCTGTTGTTTTCGGCGGGTTTGCACCCAGTGCCAGTGCAGACAGAATTGTTGATTCCCAGTCCAGGGTTTTGATTGTCATGGATGCATATTATAGAAGTGGAAAACTTCTTAACCATAAAGTCAATGCGGATGAGGCTGTTAGAATAGCCGCAGACCAGGGGCAGGTAGTCGATACTGTTCTTGTATGGCAGAGATATCCGGGTAAATATTCTTCAGACACACCAATGGTTGAGGGAAGAGATATTTTTGTCAATGAAAAATTAAAAGACCATTATGGTGCCAGGATCGAACCTGAACAGATGTTGAGCGAAGATCCGCTGTTTTTAATGTACACCAGTGGTACCACGGGTAAACCAAAAGGCTGCCAGCACAGCACAGGCGGTTATCTTGCCTATGTCACGGCCATGTCAAAATACATTCAGGATATTCATCCCGAGGATGTTTACTGGTGCATGGCAGACATTGGCTGGATCACGGGCCATTCATTCATTGTTTACGGCCCCCTTGCCCTGTGTGCATCTTCTGTTATTTTTGAAGGGGTCCCCACCTATCCGGATGCGGGTCGATCCTGGAGAATTGCCCAGGATCTTGATGTCAATATTTTCCATACCGCACCTACTGCCATCAGGGCCTTAAGAAAACTCGGGCCCGACGAACCCGCCAAATATGACTATCATTTTAAACACATGACAACCGTGGGTGAGCCCATCGAACCGGCCGTATGGAAATGGTATGAATCTGCCGTAGGCAAAGGAGAAGCCATTATTGTGGATACCTATTGGCAGACAGAGAACGGAGGATTCCTATGTAGTACCGCACCCGCTCTCAAACCCATGAAACCGGGCAGCGCAGGCCCTGGTGTTCCCGGTATCCATCCGATTATCTTTGACGAGGATGGCCATGAAGTTGCAAAACCCGGAATTGCAGGGAATATCTGTATCCAGAATCCCTGGCCTGGAATGTTCCAGACCATCTGGGGGGACCGGGATAGATTTGTTGATACTTATTTTGCAAAATATAATACAAAACCCGACAGCAAGGACTGGAGAGACTGGCCATACCTGACGGGTGATGCCGCGACCATGTCCGAAGACGGCTACTACAGAATCCTCGGCAGAATTGATGATGTTATTAATGTGTCAGGACACCGTCTGGGAACAAAAGAAATTGAGTCTGCCGCCCTGCTTGTAGAAGAAGTTGCAGAATCCGCAGTAGTACCCGTTGCCCATGAAATCAAAGGCAAGGAGCCTGACCTGTATATTGCGCTTAAACCCGGTATTCCGGCAAGTGATGAACTGGCAAAGAAGATTTCCGATAAGATATGTGAGCAGATCGGAAGAATTGCCAAACCCAGAAAAGTATGGCTGGTGCCTGATATGCCCAAGACCCGGTCCGGGAAAATCATGAGAAGGGTATTGGGTGCTATCTCCAATAAAGGGGATGTGGGGAATGTAATGACACTTGCAAATCCTGAAGTTGTTGAAGAAATCAAGAACATGGTTGAAAAATAAACTATTTACCTGCAAAAATTTTTGGAGGTTATTTCTATGTCCAATTTGTATGACAAAGCCTATGAACAATCCATAAATGATCCCGACGGATTCTGGGGACCGATTGCTGAAGAGTGCCACTGGTATAAAAAATGGAATAAGGTTCTGGATGATTCAAACAAGCCGTTTTACAGATGGTTTACAGGTGGAGAAACAAACACCTGCTATAATGCCGTTGATTTTCATGTGGATAATGGGCTGGGAGATCAGGATGCCATTATCTATGACAGTCCTGTAACTGATACCATCAAAAAGTACACCTATTCTGAACTACAGACCCGGGTTGCAGGATTTGCCGGGGTTTTAGCATCAAAAGGAGTGGCCAAAGGGGACAGGGTTATTATTTACATGCCCATGATCCCGGAAGCTGTTTTTGCAATGCTGGCCTGTGCCAGGATCGGTGCCGTCCACTCAGTTGTATTCGGCGGGTTTGCCGCCAATGAACTTGCCACCCGTATTAACGATGCCAAACCCAAAGTGATTGTATCCGCGTCCTGTGGTATTGAGGTGAAAAAGGTCATTGAATACAAGCCGCTTTTAGACAAGGCCATTGAATTGTCTGATACCAAACCGGGTTCCTGTATTATTCTGCAAAGACCCCAGGCCAGAGCTACGATGAAAGACGGCCGGGATTTTGACTGGGATGATGAAATGGCCGTGGCTGTTCCCCGGGATTGTGTTCCTGTTAAAGCCACTGATCCTTTGTACATCCTTTATACATCCGGCACAACTGGACAGCCCAAAGGGGTTGTAAGGGATAACGGCGGACACATGGTGGCGTTAAAGTGGACCATGAGCGCCATTTATGGTGTTGAAAAAGGTGACGTATACTGGGCAGCCTCTGATATCGGATGGGTCGTAGGCCATTCTTATATTGTCTACGGCCCTCTTTTTAAAGGGTGTACCACCATTCTTTTTGAAGGCAAGCCTGTTGGCACCCCGGATGCCTCGGCATTCTGGAGAATCATCTCCCAGCACAAGGTAAAAACCCTTTTTACGGCTCCCACTGCATTCAGGGCCATTAAACGGGAAGATCCAAAGGCTCAATTGATGAAGGATTTTGACCTGTCCTGCTTTAAATATCTGTTTCTGGCAGGAGAAAGACTGGATCCTGATACCTTGTCCTGGGCAGAGAATGCCCTCAAAGTACCGGTCATTGACCACTGGTGGCAGACAGAAACGGGCTGGGCCATTGCCGCAAATTGCGTGGGACTTCATAAATTTGACGTCAAACCCGGATCACCCACGAAACCGGCTCCAGGATGGAACATGGCCGTGCTGGGAGATGACGGGCAGCCCATCAGTGCAGGCGAAATCGGTGCCATCGTGGCCAGGCTGCCGCTGCCTCCGGGAACATTGCCCACCCTCTGGCAGAATGATCAAAGATATATTGATTCCTATCTGAGCGTGTTTCCCGGATACTATGAAACGGCTGATGCAGGATTTATTGATGAAGACGGGTATGTCTATGTCATGGCCAGAACAGACGATATTATCAATGTGGCCGGCCACAGGCTGTCCACGGGCGGCATGGAAGAAGTCATTGCAGGACACCCGGATGTTGCCGAGTGTGCGGTCATGGGTGTTGAGGACTCGCTCAAAGGACAGATCCCTCTGGGAATGATGGTATTAAACGCGGGAGTACAAAAAGATCCGGCTGAGGTGGTCAAAGAAGTTATTGCCCTGGTCAGAGACAAGATCGGACCCGTTGCTGCGTTTAAAACCGCAACCATTGTCAAACGGCTGCCCAAGACCCGGTCCGGAAAAATTTTGAGAGGAACCATGCGGTCCATTGCAGACAAAAAAGAGTATAAGGTCCCGGCTACCATAGATGATTACTCCTGCCTGGATGAAATCGAAGATTCCCTTGGGAAAATCGGTTATGGCAACAAGGCCTGATATTTTTTACAAATAAAGGAGCACGTAACATATAAAATAATTCACTGAAAAGGAGGTGGTGTGGTATGCCCTGATTATCCGTATGGAACTGATAATCATGAAGTGATCCGATCAACTCAAAAGAACTTATGACACAGGAGGAAATTTACTATGGATTCAAAGGTTATGTGGGTTTGGGGGTTGTTGATAATATACATTATTTATTGTTTCTGGTGGGGCTTAAAAGGCTTTTTCAGCGAAAAAACCGCATCAGGCTATGGAATTGCAGGACGTTCCATCCCCTTTATCGCATTTTTGATGGCGGCCACGGCCGCCTCTTTTTCCGGCTGGACATTTGTCGGACATCCTGGTTTGATCTGGAAGGTGGGACTGGTATATGCATTTGCCTCGTTCTATGTCTTGACCATTCCCATTACCGGAGCGTTTTTTGCCAAAAGAAACTGGCTCATGGGTAAACGCTATGGCTTTATCACCCCTGGTGATATGTTCGCCTATTACTATAATAATGAACTCGTTCGCTGGCTGACGGTTCTTGCAGCACTTTTATATTCAATATTTTATTCAGGCATCCAGCTGATTGCAGCATCAAAGCTGTTTTTCTGGGTGGCCGGCGTCCCAACAACCATCGGCCTTGTTTTCATGGCCTCTATTGTATGGTTTTATGTGGTCACGGGTGGTCTTAAAGCAAGTACCTGGGTCGGTGTTCTCCAATTCATACTCCTGGTTACCGGTATTGCGTTGTTGGGATTTTATGTAGTCACCTCGGACGCCATTGGCGGATGGTCCGGCATGTCAAAATCTTTAGCGGCTCTTGATCCAAAGTACTCGCACGTTCCAGGACTTATCCACTGGGGAATCGGCGGAGGGTGGACTGCGGTGATGGTCTTAACCTATATGTTTGCGCTTATGGGTATTCAGTCATCTCCTGCTTTTATTCTGTGGAACTTTGGCATCAAATCTCCAAAGCCATTGGCATGGCAACAGGTTTTTATGTCAACCTTTGTTGTCGGCGTCTGTTTGTTTTTTGGTTCAGCTTTCCAGGGAATGGGTGCTAAGATACTCGAGGTGAGCGGAGTAATGGTCATCGCCAACAATGGTGATGTTGTACCAAAACTGATGACACAATTCTTACCCGGACCTGTGCTGGGTCTTGTTTTTCTTGGTGCCATTGCTGCCATTCACTCCACAGCCGCGCCTTATATCGGAACGGGTGGTACCATCATCCAGAGAGATGTCTGGTGGAGATATGTCAGAAAACAGGGCGGTTCCCATAATGAGCAAATCTGGACCAACCGTGTTATGGCCACACTTTTGACATTGGCCGCGGTTGTGGTCAGCCTGACCTCATCTGATGCCATTGTTATGATCGGCGGGTTTGCAACCACCTTTGGAACCATTATGTACCTCATGCTGGTCGGCGTTCACTGGGGATTCAAATTTCCTTCCACTGGTGCAGCTCTTGGGCTTCTGGCCGGTATTATCGTCAATATGCTGACCTATTTTGTCTGGAAATACCCCTTATCAATGCATACGGCTTTCTGGGGCATTTTTGCCGGTTTTGCCGTGGCATATGGTTGCCGTGCGCTTGGATTTAAAAATTCACCTGAAACCGATGCCCGACAGAAAGAAGTCCGGGAATGGCTTGACAGCATTGATGGACCGTCTGAAAGTGGTAAAAAATGGCGTTCCTGGCTGAAAATTCTTGTTCCTGTCTGGTATTTCATGGCTCTTGGACCTGGTATCCTGTGGGGCAACTCTGCATTTTCCTTCTGTGGCTTCCCTGCCATCTGGTCATGGCAGCTGGTCTGGTGGGTCTTTGGTATTGTCATGATGTGGGCGCTTTGCTTTAAAGCTGAGATGTCTACCACTTCCGATGAACAGATGAGACGTGCAGATGCCGAGACCATGGATGTAACCAAAGAAGCAGATAATATGGCATAGGTTATTTTTCTAAAACAATTTACGGAGGACATATTATGGCATTAGAAGATAAATATCTAATTGTAACCATTATCGCTAGTATCGTTTTGATTGCCAGTTTTGGCTGGGGATGGTGGGGATAATATAACCCCATTCAATAAACATTAAATCTTAAAAAGAAGAATTCTATGATGAATCTTTCCATCATAGAATTCTTCTCGTCTCTGGATTAAATGAAACACACCAACCGATTCTGGGAATTTGCTTTTTTCACCCTGTTTACAACAATTATCATCATTGGTGGTATTTTGTTTTTCTTTTTCGGGGCATTAAACGAAGAGCAGATAAATGTAGTTGTTTCTATTGAAAAAGACCATCCTTTATATATTATGGGCGTTTTTTTTATCTGTGCCGCAGTGATGTTGACCGGACTTCAAATCATATTTCACAGCTACATCAAGCCTTTGAAAAAAATATCTGCTGAAGCCTCCATGATTTATTCATCCAATCCCTCCCATCGATTAAACATCACCGGGAATAAAGATATCAAAAACCTATCATCGGTTATCAATGATTTTGCAGATATGTTTGAAAATCTGAATAAAAATATTACCGAACAGATACTGGTTGCCAGAAAGGAGACTGAAAAAGAAAGAAACCTGCTGGCCGCTATCATGGCTGAACTCCCCCAGGGGGTGATTATCTGCAATT
>JAOZRF010000545.1 GCA_029940245.1 Desulfobacula sp. | reverse complement strand
GAATCTTGGTTATATAGGTCTTGCCGTTGCATTTTATTATCTTGGGGACAGTGGGTTTGTAAAAGCGGCAATTCTATCAGGGTTTGTGATGATACTACAGAATGTAATGGCAGTCATTATTCTGCAATACCACAGCGGAGACAATAAAGACCGCCCAAAGATATTTGATACCATGAAAAAAACCATGGCCAACCCTGTAATATTATCAGCTCTGGCAGGCATTTTATTTTCTCTGTTCAATATACCAATACCCCTTATCTTTGACAGAGCCCTTAAAATTTTAACAGGCATGGCCTTGCCCCTGGCACTCTTGATTATCGGGGCATCTCTTTCCTTTGAAAAATTAAAACCACGCTTTTTAAATGTCCTGATATCCAGCTTTTTAAAAGTGATCGTTACTCCGGCCATTGGATTTGTATTGTTCACGTTTTTATCTATCCCTTCAAGTGATTATCTTCCCGGACTGATCCTGCTTTCTTCTCCAACGGCAACCCTAACCTATATCATGGCAAAAGAGATCGGTGGGGACCCTGATTTTGCTGTGGCAGCCATATCCATCTGCACCATTATTTCAGGCCTGACCTATGGATTATGGCTCAGCATAGTGTAGAAGCCCTGTTAACTTTTTACATGGCAAGGGTGGATTTTTTTTGCAGTTTTAGCGGCAAATTATGATTTCAGAATTATCCCCATGGTTTTGGCATCAATATTTCCGCCGCTTAAGATAACCCCTACCTTTCCCATTGGCACAACCTTTTTGTTTAAAAGGGCTGCAAGTCCGAGGGCTCCGGAGGGTTCCACCACAAGTTTCATGCGGAAGAATAAAAATTGTACGGCAAGAATAATATCTTTTTCTGAAACACTTACCATGTCGTCAACATTTTCCAATATTAAGGGAAAAGTTATTTTTCCAAGAGAAGGGGTTCTTGTGCCGTCAGCAATGGTGGCGGGATTCTGGATGGTGTGAAGGACCCCGGTTTTAAATGATTTGCATGCATCATCTGCAAGTTCCGGTTCTACACCAATGAGCCTGCAGTCAGGGTTTTTGCCTTTTGCTGCAATGGCGCAGCCGCTTAAAAGACCTCCGCCGCCACAGGGGGTCAACAGCATGTCAAGGATTCCTGCCTGGGCAAACAGTTCCAGGGCAGCTGTTCCCTGTCCTGCAATGACATCTATATGGTCAAATGGCGGGATCATGGTCAAGCCCTGCTCTTCCTGGATTTTTAATGCAATATCTTCCCGGCTCTCTGTATCAGGATCATATTCAACCACAATTGCGCCATATTCTTTTGTTGCAGCAAGTTTTGTTGCCGGCGCATTTTTCGGCATGACAATGGTTGTTTCAACCTTGAGCATCTTTCCCACAAGGGCAACGGCCTGGGCATGGTTTCCAGAAGAATAGGTGATGACCCCTTTTGATTTTTCCAGGGCAGTCAGTTTTGAAATGCTGTTAAACGCCCCCCTGAACTTGAAAGCACCGATTTTTTGAAAATTTTCACACTTTAAATAGACGTCTGCTCCCACAAGTTTGTTTAAGGTGCCCGAGGTCATTACAGGGGTATGATTGGCATGGCCCTTTAATCTTGCAGCCGCATTGATAATATGTTTAAACATGGATGATTCCCTAAAAATAATTATTTGAAAATTCATTATTTCAGGTTGCAGGATATATGTAAATATTTTTAGTGTAAATTTTTTAA
>JAOZRF010000544.1 GCA_029940245.1 Desulfobacula sp. | reverse complement strand
ATAACCGTCATTGCCAGTAAAAAACTCATAAGCCCTATCCAGATTCCAGAGAAAAGGTAATACGCTCTGGTAAATGAATTATTGTATATATGGATAAAAATGGAGGACAAAATAAATGTAATGGACAGGAAAAACATAATTAAAAACAAGCCAAGTTTTGTTTGAAAGGCATGGATATTAAAAAACCGGATCCAGGAAAAGAACAGAAAATAGTGGGCTGTCAGGAGTATTAAAAGGACCACACTTAAAAATTTGATTATATTTAAGACCATATTTTCCCCTTATCTTCCGTATCAATGTATTTTTGTAAAAATTTGATAATACATGATATGAAAATATTTACAAACTGGTTTTATGGTCCCTGATCCATCATGTTTCCTGGTTAATCAGGAAGGATGGATGACCTTGCAACACTGGCCTCGTCAAAGGATGCCATCTGGCACATGATTTTGCAGGCCGCATCTGCCATATCAATGGCAAGCGCTGCCCCTGTGCCTTCTCCCAGGCGCATGCCGAAATCTATCAGGGGAACAAGGTTCATGTGGGAGAGTGCTGCCTTCTGGGCCTGTTCCACTGATTTATGACCGGAGATGAGATATCTCCGGACTTCTGGGTTGATGATAAAGGCTACAAGTCCTGCAGCCGTTGAGATAACCCCGTCAAGAACAACCGCTGTTTTTTTTGATGCTGCTGCCAGAACAGCCCCGGCAATACCCGCAATCTCAAAGCCACCGATTTTCTGAAGGATTTCAAATCCATTGGAAGGATCAATGGTATGAAAGGCAAGGGCTTTTTCAATGACCCGGGTTTTGTGGGCAAGTCCCTTGTCGTCCACTCCGGTTCCCCGTCCTGTGGTCTCACGGGGAGGCATCCCAGTGATGACAGCAATAATGGCAGAGGCAGAAGATGTATTGCCTATGCCCATTTCTCCGACTCCCACAATATCGACGGGCTGGCGGTTATAGGCATCAAGAAAAGTAGTCATTCCATTTTCAAGGGCTGTGATCATCTGCTGTTTTGTCATGGCATCTTCAATGGCAAAATTGCGGGTTCCTTTAGCCACTTTTTTTATGATGAGTCCTTGATGAGGTTTGAATTCCCGGTTTACGCCCATGTCCACCACTTTCATATCTATGTTGTGGTGGCGACAAAGGACATTGATGGCAGCACCGCCGTTTAAAAAATTATCCACCATCTGGGCTGTGACCTCGGAAGGATAGGCAGATACCCCTTCTTCTGTAATGCCGTGGTCTCCGGCAAATACAAAGAGATTTTTTTGCAGGATTTCAGGGTTCAGACTGTTCTGGATCAGGCTCATCTGAACGGCAAGGTCTTCCATGCGGCCAAGGGCACCAAGGGGTTTTGTCTTGTTATCAATTTTTGCTGTGGCATCGGCCAAAAGGCTGTCCGACAGGGGCGTGATATTCTCAATCACTTTTCTGCAAAGGCTGTCAGATACAAGATCATTTAGACTGATACCCTGGGTGTGGTTCTTTTTATCTGCCTGGATCGGTCGCATATCAGATTCAAGACTGAAATCAAGGATATATTTCAGATGTTTTCCGGAAAGCACTTCTGCCATGAGTTGCAGTGTTTTGTCCGGGGCAGCAATCTCTTCAATCAAAAGCTTAAGCTCATTTTCATGGGTCAGCATAAAGGGCACGGCCTTTTCCATGTGATATTTTGTCATGCCGTAAACGA
>JAOZRF010000543.1 GCA_029940245.1 Desulfobacula sp. | reverse complement strand
CAAAAATTCACCTTTTTCAGGGATTCAGGTCAAGGGCAGACCATTTTTAACCATGGTAAATGGAAAGGTTATTTATCTGAATGATAAAAGTTGAAAAGCACGATATCCTTGTGGTAGATGATGAAATAAGCATGCGCGAATTTCTTGGCGTTTTCTTGACCAAACAGGGGTATAAGGTTTCAGATGCCAAAAACGGCAGCCAGGCACTGAAAATGATTCAAAAAAACAATTATGATCTTATCCTGTCAGATATCCGTCTGGGTGACATCACAGGTCTGGAAGTTTTAAGAGAAGCAAAAAAGAAAAATTCCGACACCATTGTGATCATGATTTCTGCATACTCCACAACGGAAATTGCTGTGGAAGCAATGAACGAAGGGGCCTATGATTTTGTTCCAAAACCATTTGATAATAATGAGCTTACGCATACCATAAAAAAAGCCCTTGAAATAAAGACCCTTGATCATGAAAAAGATCGGACGTCCACAGAGCTTCAAGACAATATGTATTTTAACCGGATTATCGGGAAAAGCCCTGGAATGCTGGCTATTTATAAAACAATAGAACAGATAAGCGTAACAAAAACCAATGTTTTGATTACCGGGGAAAGTGGAACGGGAAAAGAGTTGATTGCAAGAGCGATTCATGAAAATTCCGACAGAAAGGATAACCCTTTTGTGGTTGTCAATTGCGGTGGTATACCGGATGCATTAATGGAGAGTGAATTTTTTGGGCATGTCAAAGGATCGTTTACCGGTGCAATCAGTGATAAAAAAGGACTTTTTGAGGCTGCTCATCAAGGCACTATTTTTCTGGATGAAATAGGAGAATTATCCACTTTTCTTCAGGTTAAATTGCTCCGCACGGTTCAGGATACTTTTGTGAAACCCGTTGGCGGGACAAAAGAAATAAAAGTAGATATCAGGATTATATCGGCCACCAATAAAAACCTTGAGCAGGAAGTCATAGAAGGGAATTTCAGGGAGGATCTGTTTTTCAGGTTGAACGTTATCCCGATTAAGGTTCCTCCATTAAGGGATAGAAAAGGAGATTTGGAAATCCTTTCAAAGCATTTTGCTGAAAAATATGCCAAAAAAATGGGGAAAGACTTTGTAAAATTATCTTCCTATGCCATTGATTTTTTAAATAGATATAGTTTTCCCGGCAATGTCCGGGAACTTGAAAATTTAATCGAGCGAAGTGTAGCCCTTTCTTCCACAAATATTATTTTACCTGAAAGCCTGACAATCTCCATGCATAAGAAGCGAAGATGGATTGAGGGCATAAAAGGCAAGCGGTTCGACCTTGATGATGTAGAGCAGGGGGTGGATCTGGATGAAATCCTGTCAGTCATTGAGCAGGCTTATATTGAAAAAGCAATGAAAATTGCAGGTGGCAATAAAACCAGGGCAGCCGATTATTTAAATTTAAGTTTAAGATCCATGCGGTACCGCCTTGAAAAAACAGAGTCTGCTGACTAACCAAATCAATTGAAAAAGATCTTGAGTATAAATTTGAGAATTTCATTGCCAGTCATCTTATGAAGGCTTCACAATTATGGACTGATTCAGGCGAGGCGAATATTGATCTTCATTTTATTCGTGACCGCTTAAAATATTTCTCCGAAAGGTTAAATATACAGGGCATACAGGTCGTTAATCGTAAAAATTATATAAAAGAACATGGCAATATTATAGTTGTAAGTGCTG
>JAOZRF010000172.1 GCA_029940245.1 Desulfobacula sp. | reverse complement strand
CTGCTGCAATAATTTCTTTCTTCATTTCTGCTGCCCACACATTGAATCATCACCAAAACCTCAGCATTGGTTATGGTTTCATTCCCTTTAGCGATTTCTTCTCCCACCTCAAGGTGTGTAAAGACCTGATCGCTTTCCCTATAAAGGTATTCTGTGGGTTTATATTCCTCAGCACCTGTGGCAATGACAGACACACCATGTTTAATCTTTTTGATCCTGCCTTCTGTTTCAACCGTGGTGGTAAAATTTCCCAGATAACCTTCGACTTTCTGGATTGTGGCCCCATGGGATACGTGTATCAATGGATTTTTATACACCTGGGCTATCACATCATCCAGGTGGGCCAGGACATCCATGCCTTCAAGGGTGGTGGGAAGGCGGCGGGCTATTCCACCCAGGTCTTTATTTTTTTCCAGTAGTTGAACCTCATGTCCCTGTCTGGCAATGGACAATGCACAGGTCATGCCGGCAATCCCTCCACCCACAATCAGGGCGGTCTTGTTAACGGGCAGATCAAATTCTTTTAACGGCTCTAAGTAGGCGGCACGGGCCACGGACATGCGGATGATATCCTGTGCCTTCTGGGTTGCCTCATCTTTTTGCCTGGCATGAACCCAGGAACAGTGTTCCCGGATATTGGCCATATCAAGATAATACTGATTGAGCCCGGCTTCCCTGAGGGTATCCCGGAACAAAGGCTCAAGGGTCCTGGGAGAACAGGCTCCAATCACAATTCTATTGAGTCCTTTTTCCTTTGCCAGATCTGTTATTTCCTGGGCAGAGTTAGTGGCACAGGAAAATATCTGTTCTTTGGCATAAACAACATTGGGCAGTGTCAGGGCATATTCCACGGTGGACGGCACATTGACGATGCTGGATATATTGGCCCCGCAATGACAGACAAAAACACCGATTCTCGGTTCTTCACTGGAAACATCCCTTTCTTCCGGATAGACCCTTTCCCGGGTTAAATTCCAGCGTCTGTAATCAAGGAGTTCTCCGATTTGTGAACCGGCACCGCTGGCAGTAAAAACGGATTCCGGGATATCTGTTGGCCCCTGAAAAGCGCCGCTGACAAAAATCCCGGGCCTGCTGGTCAGAATCGGGTTGGAATCAATTGTTTTGTTGAACCCATGGCCATTGAGTTCAATGCCGAACATTTTTGAAATTTCCTTATATGCCCTGGGAGGATTCAATCCCACAGCCAATACCACCATGTCGAATTCTTCTTCTTTGACACCTTCATCATTGGTGGCATATCTGACCCGAACATTTTTGCTGTCTTTTATTTCCCCTGAAACAGAGGCATAGCTTCTGATAAACTTAACCCCGTCCAACTGCTCAGCTCTCTGGAAATAACGTTCAAAATCTTTGCCAAAGGAACGGATATCATTGTGGAATATCGTACACCGGGCATCCTTGTCATGATCTTTTGTCAATATGACCTGTTTCTGGGTATAGGTGCAGCATACCCCGGAACAATAGCTGTTATCGCCTTCGGTCACTCTTCTGGACCCCACACATTGTATCCAGGCAATATTTTTAGGATGCTTTTTGTCGGAGATCCGCAGGGCTTCACCACTAAATGGCCCGGTTGAGGACAACAATCTTTCATAGTCCATACTGGTCACCACGTTCTGCATCTTTGTGTAGCCGTATTCCTCCCTGGCTGACGGATCAAACGGTGTGATACCGGAAGACAGAATAATGGCCCCGACATTGATTTTTGTTTTTTTAGGTGTCTGTCTGAAATCAATAGCACCTGTCTGGCATACGCCCCGACAGATATCACATTTGCCTTCTTCAAGGTACAGACAACTGTCATCAATATAGGAAACCAAAGGAATAGCCTGGGAAAAATACACATGAATTGCTTTATTCCGGGATATATCCTGGTTGAATTTATCCGGGTATTCCTTGGGACAGTATTCCATACAGGTTGTGCAGCCGGTACACAATTCTTCAATAATATATCGGGGTCTTGTTTTCAGGCTGACCTGAAAGTCCCCTTTTTCGCCTTCTAACTGCTCAACTTCAGTGAATGTCAAAACCTCAATGTTGGGATGCCGGCCGACCTCGACCAGTTTAGGAGAGAGAATTCACATGGAGCAGTCATTGGTGGGAAAGGTCTTGTCAAGCTGGGCCATATGACCCCCAATGCTGGGTCCTTTCTCTATCAGGTAAACCTTGAAGCCGGAAGTGGCAAGATCAAGCGAGGCCTGGATACCGCTGACACCTCCGCCAACAACCATTACGTCTCCAAAATTTTTATCTTCCAGTCTTTTTGAAATAAGACTGTCAGAAACAAGACTATCAGAACATTGTTGAATTATTTCTTTTGGCAATACATCGTTTCCCACTTGCTATCTCCTCATCATATTTTTTGGATCTGTCATGTCCGGCCAATCATACCATACCAGTCATATCAGATCTGGCCCGGTTTAGACCACTGACTCTAAATCATTTTCCTTAAAGCATATCATTAATAATTTCCGTAATATCTTTCACCTCAAGGATGTCTTCATACTCCAGGTTCAAGCGGCTTTCCTCAAAATTGGTAATACAATAAGGACAGGCTGTTGCCAGAACTTGCGCATCCACATCTTTTGCCTGCTTCAACCGGATGTTGGAAAATCTTTCTTCCTGGGGGGTGTCCATCCAGATCCTGCCGCCGCCGCCGCCGCAGCACAGGCTGTTTTTACCATGGTCCTCCATCTCAATGAATTCCAGTCCCGCCACCTTATTTAAGAGCGCTCTGGGTTCTTCATAAACCCCATTATGACGTCCCAGATAACAGGGATCATGATAGGTGACTCGTTTGGGAAATTCACCTTTGAGTGACAGCCTTCCCTCATTGATCAGTTCCAGAATATACTGGGACATGTGAATGACCTCAAAATTGACCATGAATTCAGGATATTCATTTTTAAACGTATGAAAACAATGGGGAGAGGACACAATGATTTTCTTTACACCATGATCAATAAAGGTTTTTATATTTTCCCGTGCCAGGTCTTTAAATACCTGTTCACTGCCTGTTTTCCGGATGCTTTCGCCACAGCAGTTTTCCATTTCTCCCAGTATCCCGAATGCCACGCCTGCCTTGTTCAGAATATTGGCCGTGGCAACAGCCACCTTTTTCATCCGGGGATCATAGCTGAAGTAACAACCGACAAAATATAAGACTTCCATTTCTTCGGCATAGGGTTTCACTGGCAATCCCTTTGCCCAGTCAGCGCGTTTTTTCCGGTCTCCCTGCAAGGGATTGCCTTCGGAAATCAGACTGGATCTGGCAGTCCTGGCAGATTTGACGGAAGCAGGGAAAATATCATATTCCGTTGCCACCCTTCTTAAAGCAATTGCTACATCTATTTGTTTTACACCCCTGGGACACTGGGAAGGACACATTCCACAGGTTGTACACCGCCATATATCTTCACCTTCGATCTCGCTTAAACCAAAAGCAGCTTCCCGGATTAATTTGCGCATGCTGAAATTTCTCACCTGGTTCCACGGGCAAACCGAATCGCACAGGCCGCACTGGAAGCACATTTTAAAAATATCTCCGCCGGCCTCTTTGATCTCATCTATTACTTCTATGAAGGGGGCTATAGTTTCCATTGATTTAGTCCTTTTTAGACATTCGGGATAGGGCATCCATTATCGTCTGCAATCCATATTTGTCTGCCAGTGATCCCAACCCGATTTCCAAATCTTCCTGCTCTTCCAGCTCTTCAACTTCTTCTTCCCTTTCTTCCAGAATCAAGGCATCATGCATGCACCACTTTACACACAAAGGCTCTTCTTCGCCCTCACACATATCGCATTTCAGCGGGAGACCGGAATCAGGTTCTTTGAATTCGTCTCTGGAAGGACAGGATGCCCTGCAAAAAGAACACTCATCGTATTCCTTTCCATCGATGGTATATTTATCTCTGCCCGCACATTCCGCCACAGTATATTCTCCTGCATAAACAGGCACATATAAATCCCTTAAAGGCTCACGAATGATCCTGATACGGGATCTGGCAGGATTATTGCTGCTGTATTTCGGAGTTGCGTGGAAGGCAGAACAGATCATTTCGCAAGCTCTGCAGCCATTGCATTTATCAACATCAATTCTTATGGTCTTAATTGTTTTTTTTATCTTATCACCAGTCAAGATTCACACCCTCCACTCTATTTTTTTTCTTTTTCCGCCAAAACATCTTCATCTGGCATATCCTTGTCAGGTGAATCTTCGCAGTCTGTCAAGATTCCCCTCTCTACAAAGTCTTTGCTCACATAATCCAAACCTAAGTCATATAAAGATTCTTTTGTAGGGATGCCCTCATTGTTCCATCCCTTGAATTTGTAATAGGCATCCAGGAGCTCTTTTTCAAGCTCAGGGAATCTTTTTTTCCAGTGGTCCTCAGGCGGTTTTTCATCTTTTCTTCTCATGCCTCTTCTGATATTAATGGCTCTGACAAGAGTTCTGTACCGTTTGGCTGCCTTAGATAACTTGTCTTCATCCATATCAATCCCGGCCCCTGCGGAAATAAATTTCGGATAATTGTGTATGTGATACGGGGGTTTTAGGGGGAATGCTGATAAACCGGAACACTGGCCGAGAGCATCATCGATGTAGTGCATCTTTTCCTGCCAGTCAACAATATCACAACACATGTCAACTGTTGGGTAAAAAGGCATTGAGTTTTCACCCCGGGGTTCCCAGTCCAGAAAATATTGCTTAAACTTTTCATCAGGAACCTGTATCCAATCTTCACAGAATTTTTCTCTATGCTCTTTCTTGGGATATGGGGCCTGGGGAAACTGCCCTTCAATCTGGGTAATGTTTATCTTCTCGCCCGTACAATACATCAGAAAATAGATGGGATTGAGCATGGATAACTTGAGTGGTAATTGTTCAATCTTTTTAATATTATTATGTGCATAGTCCTGGGCACCGTTGCCGATCTCTCTGGCAGCCCAATATGTACCATTGGCCAGAATATCTCCTATTCCTTCCCGCCGGACAATTTTGTCCAGTAGATAAAAGAATCTCCCCTCATTATCCGTGGGCATATCCGGAAAATCTTTATCCGTCAGAATACCGTTTTCCAGAAGTTCAAGGGCAAAGGCCATCACCTGTGGGGCGGAAAATCCATCCAAACCATACTCAGTTGCTTTCTGGGCAATTCTTAAACCAAAATCCAGGTTTGAAAAAGCGCCCATTGTGTAGGTCAATTTTGTGAAACATTTCATCATATAGGTTGGCAGTCCAGGCATGGAAATTGTTGCCCCGCATGTCATCGGACAATTATAGCAGCTGATCAGTCGAGTCCTTGACTGATCCAATGTCTCCATCCATTCTCTTGCGACCTCATCATTCCAGAAATCTCTTCTGCGGGTGCGGGAATTTCCCCACATGAAATTTTCAGTGTGCCACTTTTCATCATGGACTTTCATCTCCTGGGGAGATCCTAAACCCGCTAATATGGGCATTACTCCCGGGATCGGGTTTTCATTTCGAAATTGTATATATTCCATGACTTCGTTGCAAAGTTCCATGTATTCAAGCGGTTGGGCAATATTGATATCCTTTGTACCACGAACAACAATGGCCTTTACCCCTTTGTCTCCCATGACAGCCCCTATGCCACCCCGACTGGCACTGGACCTTCCCTGCTCAATGGAAGCATACAAAACCCTGTTTTCACCGGCCATGCCAATAGCAGCCACCTGGGCTTTGGGCTGTTTCAATTCTTTTTTGATTGCTTCTGCCGTTTCAAGAGAGCCTTTCCCTTTTAAATGAGACGCATCCCGTATTTCTACCGTGTCATTGTTTATCCATAAGTACACTAAATTTGAAGACTTGCCGCGAAGGATCACTTTGTCAAATCCTGCATACTTTAATTCCGGCGCAAAAAATCCCCCCATCATGGAAAATGCCAGTAACTTTGTCTGGGGAGAGATAGTGGAAACAATGGTACGATTACAACCCACAGCGGGTGTACCGCACAAAAGACCGGCCCCGAATATGAGTAGATTTTCAGGAGAAAAAGCATCAACTTCAGGGGGAACCCTGTCCCACAATATTTTGGCGTTAGTACCCAGGCCCCCAAGGTATAGCTCCGTGTCTCTCGGATCACTAGCTACCTTCTCAATGTTTCCACGGGTTAGATCAACTTCTAAATTAAACCCTGTCTCTGCATACCTCATTTTTTTCCCCTTCTATATTACCTAAATCTGTGATATATTTTTTTATT
>JAOZRF010000542.1:1028-1718 GCA_029940245.1 Desulfobacula sp. | reverse complement strand
TGGTTAAATATGGGATTTAAAGATCCCTTTGCCGGCTGCGATTCAACCCGGTTTATCCAGTTTTCAGTCGCAATACGGGATTGGGCAAAGGCCTGCCGGGTGATTTCAATCCGACTCTTTTCTTGAAGATCAGATGCTTTTTTTAAAAAAGCAATTTCCATTTGATCCCTTTCTTCCTGATAGACTGACAGCTTTGGATAATCTTTTAAAACATTTCGATGCAGTCGTTCATGCTGCCACCAGAGAGTTTCAGGATTATAATCTGCCCCGGGAACCCCTCCTGAATCCGGCAGGACTTCTTTTTCCAGCCACACAGGCTTAAAAATCCCGGTACAGGGCCCGGCCGTGCCCGTAGCCCAGAACGTATTGCTGTCCTTTGCAAGATGGGCAACAAGAGATCCTGTTGTGCCTGAATTCCGGGTTAAGCCGTTACCGGCATGAGCACAAACCGAATCCATTAAAAGATGAGATGCCGGATCATAGCTGTGTCGCTTATGGCTTCTTAAAATTTTAAAAGCAGAAGGAACATCCATCTTCCCCATTTGAGTTGCAAGTAAATCATAAGAACACTTCCTGCGACACCTGGAAGCAGAAAAAGTGGTAAACAGCCAGTCAGAATAGCATTTGCTAAAATTAAAGATCTGCCCTTTTTTTAACCATCCCTTTTGCCTGGCATTGTCAATTAATCCT
>JAOZRF010000542.1:0-1018 GCA_029940245.1 Desulfobacula sp. | reverse complement strand
ATGGTTAATCCATTGCTGATGGAATATACATCTTTAATTTTTAAGGCCGCCCACAAGGGTCCGCTGGTTTCCAATACCCAGGCTTCATTTTTATCCGCCAGAATATAAGAATTGTGATAAAACAGGTTTTTGTCCGCATAACCGCAGGCACCCCCCTGCCCCCAGTCTGCTAAAAGCCCGGTAATCACTTCCATGCCCTGCTGGGCCGTTGAGGCCCGTTCAAGGGCCAGCCGTAAAAGATCCATTCCCGTCAGGCTATGGCTTTTTTTTATAGGCATTTTTGTAAACACGGCTTCATTGCCGATCACAAGACCTTTTTCATTAGCACCCATCTCAGCCCCCCACATCCAGAAGGGCCGGCACAGGAGAACACCATAAGTCTCAGAAACCTGGGGAATACGCAAATATGTACAATCCAGTTGATGCTGTCCGGAAAATTTTACCGGGGGATAATATTCAAACGCCTGGGCTTCATTTGGCTCGCGGTCTGAATTCTTGCCAAATATCACAGAGCCGTCTTCCGTCGCGCTTGAAACTGCCACAAAGGTATCACACATCAGGTTCTTCCTACCCTCCCAAAACCTTTATCGTTTAATCGCCTCTTATCTTTTAATAGCTCCGGGAAGGATAAATTCATATCTTTTTCTCAACAGGTGGACAGTGATAAACCGCTCTGTTTTTCTAAGAGCAGAAAACAGGGCCCAAATCATTTTATCTTCCTTATAATACTTATCAATCTCTTTTTGAGAAAGCGCCTGCGCAAGATATTTATTAACAATTTCTAAAAACCAGGGAATTAAATCCGGCCGCTGCTCCTTATAAAGATTGGCAACAAGGTCTATTACAACCTTTTTGTGATCATAATACCGGCCGATAACATCATCAAGATCAAGCCTTCGCACCAGCCATCGGATATACACGGGAACGCTTTGCAATAATAATTCAACCTCCAGTTGTTCAACCCCGCCTTTCCGGACAAACGGTGTTGAGGTATCAACCAGAAACAGTTTTCTTTTTT
>JAOZRF010000171.1 GCA_029940245.1 Desulfobacula sp. | reverse complement strand
CGTGATACTGGATTTAAGCCTGTCAAAAAAGTGAGTTTCCCGGAATCTGATTTTAGAAAGAAAGGGTAAAGGGATGGTTCCATTCAGGCCAAGGAATGGGATATCCTGATATGCCACAGGTATATGGTTCAGAAGCGTGATATTTTTCTGGTCCTGTAAAAGCCCTTCAACTCGTTTCAGGTCCGAGTTGCCCCGGATAGCCAGAATGGGGATGTGTATATCCTTTAATAGTTCCAGAGTTTTCAAAGGAGAAAAATAATTGGTTATATCTCCGGCAATGACAAGAATATCAGGATTTTCCTGCGATATAACATCCTTAATCTTTGCAATTTTTTCAAATTTGCCATGAATATCTGCTACAGCATAAATTCGCATTTTAATGGGGTTCCTTGACCGGCTTTTATCTGTTCTCTTCCCACCAGGATATCTTGTATGAACGGTAATGGAAGGTCTGGGTTTTCTTTGATCATTTGTCCTATTTTTGTCCAGTATTCAATCTGGCCGGCAATTGATTTTTTAAATACCCTTGACTTGATCTTTGCTTTCTCAAACAGATCATCAGATACCTTAACTGCTGTTGCCATAAATCCTCCCCAAATGGTTTTGGTTTCATTTTAATAATAGGGGTTGTCTTTTGCAACCAATATTTTTAGATTCTTTACCTTGACTATATTATTATAGAATAATAAAAATGGATCAATTTCCAGAGGAGGAATAAAAAAATCATGGATAAAATTGCATTATTAAAACGACTATTAGATCCAAAAAAAATAGCTGTAATCGGCGCATCAAAGTCTAAAGATAAAGTTGGGGGGATTATTTTCAGGCGGCTTCTGGGTTCAAGAAGGCGTTTGTTTCCCGTAAATCCTAAGGAGACAGCCATTGAAGGGTATAAGGTCAGCCCTGATATCCAGTCTTTGCCGGAAGATATTGATCTTGCCATTATTACCATTTCTGCAGAAGCCGCAGTAAAATCCGTGGAAATGTGTATTAAAAAGAGAATCCCCAATTATATTATTGTGGCAGGCGGGTTTGGTGAAGTGGGTGCTCAGGGCAGGGATCTGGAAGAAAAATTAACAAGCATGGCAAAAAAGAATAATGTCAATATCCTTGGCCCCAATTCCCTTGGGATATTTTTGCCTGATGAAAATATTGATACAATCTTTGTTGAGCACGGGGACAAATCCCTTGACAGAAACGGCCAGGTTGCCTGTATTGTTCAAAGTGGTTCTGTGGGTGTTGAAGCGCTGGGGTATGCAGCCAATACTGGCTATGGCATGCGGGCTTTTGTGGGCCTGGGCAACAAGTGTGATCTTGATGAAATTGATTTTCTTAAATATTTTTCCCAGGATAAAAAGACAAACTGCCTGGGGTTTTACCTTGAAAATATTGAAAAGGGCAGGCAGTTTTTAACATCTGCAAAAGAAACCGCAAGAAAAAAACCCGTGGTTGTGTTAAAGGCCGGAAGAACCCATACTGGTGTTTGCGCTGTCAGTTCCCATACTGGAAAACTTGCTGGATCGGATAATGTGATAAGCGGTGCATTAAAACAATTCGGGATTCAGCGGGTTTTTGATGATGAAGAATTCTGCGATGCCACCAAGGTTCTTTCCATGCTCCCGGGTGCCCCGGGAAACCGTGTGGCTGTTTTAACCGCAGCCGGCGGTTATGGGGTGATGTGCACTGATTTTATCGAGAACAATGACAAGCGGGCAAAGCTTTTAATGGCAGAACTTTCTGAAACCACTAAAAAGCGAATAAAAGAAGCCGCCTTTCCCTTTGCAGCCTGTGAGAATCCTGTTGACATCACGGCAAGTGCGGATGACATCATGTTTTCACAAAGCCTTGATGCCTTGATTGAGGATGATGGGGTGGATATTATCATCTGTATTGCTTTTTTTGCACCGCCCGGGATTACTGAAAACCTGATCGATATCATTGCCGATAAAATCAAGAAATCAGATAAACCTGTTATTGTATTCACAAAATATGGGCCTTTTACAGATAACAGCATTAAAAATTTATTCTATGCAGGTGTGGCAGCATATCCTTCCGTTGGAAGAGCGGTCCGGGCTGCCCGGTTCCTGGTGGAAAGAACAAAAATAAAACAAAGGCTTGATCAGGAGGCATAACTTAGATGGAAAAAAGACTAAAGCTCTGGTTTGAAAATCTTGAAGATAAAGAACATCCCGATGAATTTGATGCCAAACAACTGGTAAACCTCTATTCAATTAAAGTGCCTTGCGGCAAGAGACTTAAGCCGGAAGATGGGTTTGACCTCAGTGGAATTGATCCGCCGTATGTATTAAAGGTCTGTTCTTCACATATCCTGCACAAAACCGAGCTTCAGGGCGTTGTGTTAAATAATGACAATGAAAGTGTTCAAGATAATTTTGCAATGATACAAAAGCGGTTTCCCAATGAGAATATCCTTGTTGAAAATCAAAGCAGCTATATGGGACCGGAATTTATTATCGGGATCATCAAAGATCCAGCTCTGGGCCATGCTGTAATGGTGGGGGCAGGCGGGGTCTTGACTGAATTGTATAAAGACACATCATTCAGGCTGGCCCCTTGTTCTGTGAATGAAGCAAAGGATATGATTGATGAACTGGTTTTATCTCCCGTATTTGAAAATTTCAGGGGGCTGACCCTTGATAAGGAAAAACTTGCGATAACCATTTCACAGGTGTCATGGCTTGCCCATGACCTGGGGGATAAATTAAGCCAGTTAGATATCAACCCCATTGTGTTTAGTGATGGAGAATGGATTGCCCTTGATGTTAAGGTTGTGTTTGAATCCTAAAACAATCTCGGATAGTTGCAAATCTCTAAATAAAATTGAAAACTATATTTCGGGGTTTTTGTTCAATACTTAAATATCTTGTCAGGATTTGTTTTGGCAATTTTTTTGTGCCTGCCATAGAGCAGATCGTCCATAAAAAGTGCTATCTTCTGGTTCAAAAAGTTCCTGGAAATATAAAGCCGGACAAATTTGTGAATTAATATATCTGGTTTTGTATATGGGCAGACGCAAATACACAGTCCGCAGTCAGAGCCTATTGTTTTCCAATAGGAGAAACATTTTTCCTGATGGATGGACCAGTGCCGCAAATTGCGACTGGAAGGTTCATCCCCATGGGTAATGGAGCCGGAAGGACAATTATCAGCGCATTTTTTACAGATTTTACAAAAATTTTCCATATGCAGGGGCTCTGGAATAGGAGAGTCCGGCAGTTCAAGATCAGTTGTCACAATGGCAAGCCTGACACAGGGGCCATGATTCCTGTGCATAAAAATCCCCATCCGGCCAAGTTCGCCAAGGCCTGATTCCACGGCCAGAGGAACACAGAGCACATCATAGTTTGCATCATTATGCGCCCTTGCCTGGTACCCGAAATTTCTGATATAACCGGCCAGGATATTGGATATTTTGGCAGCTTCCACGTATTTTTGTGCAGATTCCTGGAGCACACTGCTTGTGGGGCTTTTTTTAATCATTTCAACCCGCATGGGGATCACTATTACAACAGCGGTTTTATCGGTCTGGTCAGGTCTGTTTCCCCAGCCTGATGCATGTCTGCCTTTATAGCTGTAAAAATGATGGGGTTTCAGGTGCAGAAAACCCACATCGCATGCCCCGTAAAATTTTGCAAACTCTTTTATGGTCCTGCAGAATTGAACAGGATCAATGGATATTTTTTTCTCAGCCTTTTTTCCCATGGATAAGGGAATGGACCTTTCAAGATATTCAAAAGCCGCATTATAGCAGGGGGCTGTATAGACGTCATGATAAATCTGTTCTTTTGCGCCGAATTCAGGCTTTTGGTGGATCTGCAGGTCCGTTGATTTTTTTTCAGGATGCATGGCATAATATTTTTCCATTAATTCTGGATGGTTTTTAAGATTGTTCCGGGCAAACATATTATCCCGTTCATCATATTGTTCTGCTTTTGAGGGGTCTCTTTTTTGAGATCTGCCGGGAAAAAATTTCATGAGAGAGACAAAGGCAAAAAGACATAACATGAATATAATGAGGATATTAAGGGTTTGAAACCTGGCTGAAGCTGCGAGAAACCAGCCCCAGAAAGCCGTGTTCAGTATAAAAAAAAACAATGATATAACACCGGCCCGGATTTCTTTTTCTTTAAATGAGGACAGGCTTAAGCCTAAAAGGAAAATAGATGTGCCGATTAAGATGATCCAGTTGAGAAATGTCAGTATGCAGGTCATGGGTTCTCCTTCTTTCCGGGGTCAGGCTTGCATTATTGCGCTTTTGTGGGGTCGACTTTAAATTATTGGTAAAAAGCACAATAAAACAAGCCAGACCCCACTTATTAGTTAAAATTGTTGTTGTGTATCATGCCCTCTATCATTACCATTTTAATGGGTGTAAATCCGGCAAGATAGCAGAGATCTGCCGGTGTATCAATATCCCAGATCACAAGATCAGCATCCTTGCTTTTTTCAATGCTGCCCTTTGATTGTTCAAGACCCAGGGCTTTTGCACCATTGATGGTGGAGCCAAGCAATGCTTGTTCACAGGTCATATCAAAGAGCACGCAGGCCATGTTGAGAATGAGTGTCATGGAATGAACCGGGCTTGAGCCGGGATTCAGGTCGGTTGCGACAGCCATGGGAATTTTAAGGTCTTTTAAGATTTGAACGGGCGGTTTCTGTGTTTGTTTTAAAAAATAGAACGCTCCGGGTAAAAGAACAGCTATCACATTGTGTTCAGCCATTTTTTGAGCCCCGGACAAGGATAGATATTCAAGGTGATCACAGGACAGGGCAGAAAATTCAGAGGCCAGTGCTGCTCCATTTGAATCAGATAATTGCTCTGCATGAAGTTTGACCTTAAGTCCAAGGTCTTTTGCAGTTTGAAACACTTTTTTTGTCTGGGCAAGCGTAAAGGCAATGCGCTCGCAAAAGACATCCACGGCCTTTGCAATTTTCTGGTCTTTGACAGCCGGCAGCATGGTTTTTGTCACAAGATCAATATAGCCGTCAGAATCGCCGGCAAATTCTTGGGGCAGGGTATGTGCTCCTAAAAATGTCGCTTGGATGTGCAAAGGAAAGGTTTTATCCAATTGACCGATGACCTCAAGCAGTTTTAATTCGGTTTCAAGGTTGAGGCCATAACCGGATTTGACTTCAAGACTTGTGACTCCCTGGCTTAATAGTGCAGCCACCCGTTTTGCGGCTGATATGAACAACTCATCCTTTGAAGCCTTGCGGGTGGCTTGTACCGTGGAGAATATACCGCCGCCTTTTTTTGAAATTTCTTCGTATGTTGCGCCCGCAAGCCGCATTTCAAACTCATTGGATCTTGATCCCCCCCAGATAAGATGGGTATGGCAGTCCACAAACCCCGGCAGAATCCATCCGTTCTGGCAATCGATAACTTTTTGGCATCTGATTTTTAAAGCATCAGGCAAATTTTTTTCTTTACCAATCCATGAAATGGTTTTTCCGGTCACTCCCAGGGCTGTTTTTTCAATAATGGAAAGGGCATTGCCTGTCATGGTGGCAACATGGCAATTGATAAAAAGGGTGTCAATCTTGTCCGGTATTTGAGATGCCATTATTTTCTATCCTTCCATCTTGGTGGATTGTTCCATATAAAAATATTTTTAATGCATATTGATCATGGGAAGTTTTACACCCTTTGTGCCGGCCACTTCAATTGCCGTGTCATACCCCGCATCTGCAAGGCGGATAATCCCTGTGCCCGGGTCATTTCTAAGAACAGTCGTTACGCGTTTTTCAGCTTCGGCCGTGCCATCAGCCACAGTGACCTGGCCTGCATGGAGGGCATATCCAATACCCACCCCGCCTCCATCATGGAAGGAGACCCATGTGGCGCCGGATGCTATGTTTGCCATGCAGTTGAGCAATGCCCAGTCCGCCACGGTATCGGAGCCGTCTTTCATGGCTTCTGTCTCCCTGTAGGGGGAGGCAACTGATCCACAGTCCAGATGGTCCCTGCCAATAACAATGGGGGCCTTTACTTTTCCATCCCTGACAAGGTCATTGAATAGTTTGCCGGCTTTTTCCCTTTCACCATACCCCAGCCAGCAGATTCGTGAGGGAAGTCCCATGTGTTCAATTTTTTCCCCGGCCATTTTCAGCCAGTTGACCATTTTGGTTTTTTCAGGGAAAAGTTTGAGAAGTTCCCTGTCAGTTACTTTGATGTCTTCGGGATCCCCTGAAAGGGCAGCCCATCTGAAAGGTCCTTCACCCTGGCAGAAAAGTTCCCTGA
>JAOZRF010000170.1:451-6282 GCA_029940245.1 Desulfobacula sp. | reverse complement strand
TCAAATGGCGCTGCTTGTTGTAAAATGATTTTCTTCTTACCGGGAAAAATTTAAAAAAAAATGGGATTGCCTGGTACAGGGTCAGAACCGGTTCCTTCTCAAGCGTGGATGAAGCAGAAAAAATGAAAGAAAAATTAAATAAAACCAATATCAATGCCCAGATCGTAAAAAAGGGATCATAAAAAAAGGATAAAGATGAAGATATCAGCAGATGAAGTTGCAAAGATTGCCCACCTTGCTCGATTAGAGGTTGATGCATCTCAAAAAGAGAAAATGGCTGAACAATTGAGTCATATACTTCAGTATATTGATAAGCTCAAAGATGTAAATGTTGAGGGGGTCAAGCTTTCTTCAGGAGCGGCTCTTATGAATAATGTGCTAAGGGAAGACAAAAAAAAAATATCTCCCGGTCCCAGTGTGACCCTTGCCAATGCACCACAAAGGGATGAGGATTTTTATATTGTTCCCATGGTTGTTAAATAATTCACAAGGTTGTGAGAATAAGGAAAAGATAGAATGGAATACCACGAACTGACCATTGAAAAAGCGGGAAAACTTCTTTGTGACCATCAAATTTCTTCTTTTGAGTTGACATCTGCCCTGCTTGACCGGATTGAAAAATATGATGATGAAATCAATGCATTTATAACGATTGATAAAACCATGGCACTTGAACAGGCCGGAAAAGCGGACCTGGATATTGCTGCCGGCAACATTTTACCATTGACTGGTGTGCCCATTGCATTAAAGGATCTTTTGTGTACCAGGGGAATCAAAACAACCTGCGGATCACAGATTCTTAATAATTTTATTCCACAATACGATGGTACAATTGTTAAAAAATTAAAGGAAAATGGTGCTGTCATCATCGGCAAAACCAATCTGGACGAGTTTGGGATGGGTTCCTCAACGGAAAATTCTTCTTATAAGATTACGAAAAATCCCTGGAATCAAGACTATGTGCCTGGTGGTTCCAGCGGGGGATCTGCTGTAGCCGTGGCAGCCGGGTTTTGCTGTGCCGCGCTTGGGACTGATACGGGTGGTTCCATCCGACAGCCATCTTCCCATTGCGGGGTGGTGGGTCTTAAACCCACCTATGGCAGGGTATCCCGGTTTGGATTGGTTTCTTACGCGTCTTCCCTGGATCAGATCGGCCCCATCACCAAAGATGTTAAAGATGCGGCAATATTGCTGAATCTCATATCCGGCAATGACGTATTGGATTCCACCAGTGCAAAGGTTGATGTACCTGATTTTACCAAAGCCTTTGATCTATTTGAAAAGGGTTCCTTAAAAGGAATGACAGCAGGCATTCCAAAGGAATATATGTGTGTTGACGGCATTGACCCTGAAGTCGCAACTGTCTTTAATGATGCTAAAAAGATTCTTGGCGACCTGGGGGTTCAAATCAAGGAGATTTCTCTGCCCCATACGGATTATGTTGTTGCAGCCTATTATATTATCGCACCAAGTGAAGCCAGTGCCAATCTTGCCAGATTTGACGGGGTTAAATATGGTTTCAGGGAAAAAGACTGTGATGACCTTATTGATATGTATAAAAAAACCAGGTCAAAAGGATTTGGCCCGGAAGTGAAAAGAAGAATAATGATCGGGACCTATGCGCTTTCCGCGGGCTATTATGATGCATATTATGGAAGGGCCTCAAAGGTTAGAACCCTGATCATGGAGGATTTTTCAAAGGCCTTTGCCACCTGCGATTTCATCCTGTCTCCCGTGGCACCGGCACCAGCTTTTAAGATTGGTGAAAATATTGATGATCCCTTAACCATGTATTTGACAGATATTTTCACACTTTCGGCCAACATGGCAGGCATCCCGGGGATATCGGTTCCAGCAGGATTTTCTTCAAAAGGGCTTCCCATCGGCATTCAGATGATGGCAAAAAGATTTGATGAAATGTCGCTTTTAAGAGCAGGATACGGATTTGAAAAGACGATTAACCTGGATGTGAGATGTGAGATGTGAGATTTGAATGGTGAATGGTGAGCTCAAATCTAAATAAGGAGATAAAGTATGTCAACACAGCAGCCTAAGTCAGAGCAATTGAAAAATGCAGTCAAATGGATTTCAGAGAAAAGAAAAAAAAATTCTGATATCAATCTTACAAAACTTGTGGATGAAGCTTGTTTCCAATTTGATTTAAGCCCGAAAGATTCCCAATTCTTATTAAGGTTTGTAAAAAATGACGACCATCAGAATCCTGCCTGAAATTCTTTCCAACCGGATTGCAGCAGGAGAGGTGGTTCAAAGGCCTTCCTCTGTTGTTAAAGAGCTTGTTGAAAACAGCATTGATGCGGGCGCAACAAGTATAAACGTGGAAATTGAAAAAGGGGGGAAATCTTTAATCCGGGTTTCAGATAACGGCTCCGGCCTTTTGCGGGATGACGCACTTTTATCCATTGAAAGATATGCCACAAGCAAGCTATTTACCACGGATGACCTTTTTTCCATCTCAACCATGGGATTTCGGGGAGAGGCACTTCCTTCCATTGCATCGGTATCCAGATTTACCCTTGTGACAAGAACAGAAAAATCTGACATTGGAACCAAAATTGATATGGTCGGCGGAAAAATAAGGGATGTGTCTGATGCAGGAGCTCCGGTGGGTACCATGGTGGAGGTCGGAAATCTTTTTTTTAACACACCGGCAAGAAAAAAATTTTTAAAATCCGATAACACTGAGACAAGTCATATTGCCGATATGATCTCCGGGATGGCCCTTGGAAATTCTCATATCCAGTTTAAATTGTTTTTAAACAAGCACCTGACAAAAAGTTTTTCATTGTCTGATGATCTGTTCCAACGTTCAATAAACGTACTGGGAAAAGATGTTTTTCAAAATCTTTACAAAATAGAATTTTCAGATGATTTTATGGATATAAACGGTTTTGCTGTCCATCCAGAGGTTGTCCGCAGCAGTTCTGCAAAGATTTTTCTTTTTGTGAACAACAGGCTGATTTATGACAGGGGACTTATTTCTGCCATTTTTCAGGGCTATAAGGGAAGACTAATGAAAGGCAAGTTTCCTCTAGTTGTTCTGTTTATTAAAATTGCCTTTGATCAGGTGGATGTAAATGTTCATCCCTCCAAACGTGAAATTAAGTTCTTTGATCATCAAAGGGTCTATCAGACAGTTGCCCGGGAAATAGGGAAAATATTTTTAAAACCCCAGGAAAATTTTTCAGAGCCTTTAAAAGTCAAAGCTGTTAAGACTAGGCACCAGGATCTGTACCAAGGCGGCACAAAAGAAAATATAAAGGATTCTTCCCATAAAGTTGAGCAGCAGGTCTTTGAATGGGGTATGGATTCAAATTTAGTTCATGCTCAAAAACAGCAAAGTGTTGAACAGAAGTCGGGAAGCTTTTTCCCATCTGTTTCCTCTTTTTTAGAATCAGACACTTTGAAAATACTTGGCCAGGTGATGGGAACTTATATCCTGGCTGAATCCCAGGCAGGGTTGATGATGATTGATCAGCATGCAGCCCATGAAAGGATTGTCTATGAATTCTTAAAAAAAAGATATCGCTCTCTTGGTGTGATAAGCCAGAATCTGATTGTTCCGGAAATTCTTGAGCTTAATTTTAAGGAATCAGATATTCTCGTTGATATTTTAAGGGATCTATCCGGCTTTGGTATTATTATTGAGCCTTTTGGCCAAAACACTTTTGTCATAAAATCCATCCCGTCTATCATTGATGAAAAAGAAATAAAACCAATTATAATAGAAATTATAGACGGTATTTTAAAAGATAAAAATGATTTTTTAAAAGAAAAATGGCTTGATGAATGTCTGATTTTAATGTCCTGCCACAGTGCTGTTCGGGCAAATAAACCGATGAATATTAAGGAAATGGAAAAACTTCTTGAAGATCTTGAAAAATGTGATAATCCAAGGCATTGTCCCCATGGAAGACCGACCATGGTAACCATACAAAAAGCTGAAATGGAAAAGCTGTTTAAAAGAGTTGTTTGATGGCAGATTGGAGTAGTTTTAACCATCTTGATTATATGGAATAGTTTTGGTATTCTGTGATCAATTGGAACCTTTAAATGAGGTAAAACATGTATAATGAATATACAGCCCTACTTAAGAAAGAAGATAATTGGTGGGTCGGATGGATCGAAGAAGTATCGGGAGTAAATTGTCAAGAGAAAACCTATGATGAGTTGAAAAAGACTTTGGCCATTACTCTAAAGGAAGCATTGGAGTTTAATCGACAGGATGCATTATTAGCAGCCGGTAGTGGATATAAAGAAGAAAAAATTGCAATATGAAAAAAAAGGAGCTCTTGAAGTATCTCCGCAGTCAAGGATGCGATCTTTTGCGAGAAGGTGGTAGACACTCGTGGTGGCTGAATTCATCGTTGAATAGACGGTCTGCAATACCAAGGCATTCAGAGATTAAGGATATTTTGGCAAAGAAAATATGCAAAGATCTTGGTGTGGATCCAATGAAATAGACGATTTATTTTGTGTCTTGATTTTTTTATTTTTGAAGTTTTACCAAAATATAATTATAATGCAATCAAACTGGACAGCATGTCATGCAAAGCGTAGATATTAATTTTGTATGGTTGGGTGGCCGTCCAATTGTCATTGCCTGATCTAAAAGCCAGATGGAAAAGCTGTTTAAAAGAGTTGTTTGATGGCAGCAGATGATGTATATAATTGCAACAATAAAAAAAATAATTTTTTGAGTAGCATATAAAGGAGTTGTGTTTTGATGATCCATAAAATGATGAGAAAGGTGTGGTTATTTGTTGCTGTTTTGTTAATTTTTATTATAGCCACGATTACCCCGGGTTTGTGTTCCCAGCCGAAAAAAATCGCACTCGTTCCTTTTTTCATAAATTCTCCCCAGGATCTTGGTTTTTTGCAGGACGGCTTGTTTAACATGCTTTTTTCCAGATTGTCAGATCCGGGAAAAGTGGATGTGGTGGATCGTGAAACCATTGACAAAGTCATGGCAAAAGCCCGGGAATCTCTTGGAAGCAAAGGATCACTCACTGAATCCAGCGCCAGGATCATCGGTGCCGATATGGGGGTTGACTATGTGCTTTTCGGAAGTCTTACCCATTTTGGGGACAGTGTCAGCCTGGATGCCGGCATGGTGGACATGACCGGGGAAAAACCGACCCTGACCTTTTTTGAGCAGAGCAACAAAATGGGGGATGTCATTCCCATGGTCAATACCTTTGCAGGTGATATCAATTTAAAGGTATTTAACCGCAGCATTGCCAATGAGATGTATGCCGGTCCCGGTCCAAAGGGGTCACCATCCCAGGGCGCGCTCCAGTATGGCGATGGCCGGGCAGAAGGGAATAGAGGTGGGTTTATCAATCTTCAGCAGACAGGCCGGCAGGGATTTTCGGTATTATCAAAGTTTGATGACCAGATCAATGCCATGGCCGTTGGTGATCTGACCCATGATGGTAAAGTTCAGGTGGTGACAGCCAGTGATTATGAGATTTCGATCCATAAATTTGAAGCAGGCAGGCTTTTGCTTGATAAAAAACTTGAATTCAGCTCCATCAACAGGATCATTTCACTGGATATTGCTGATATCAATAAAAACGGGTATCCGGAAATATTTGTGACCAGTCTGAATATCCACAGAGAGGGCCTTAGATCCTTTGTGCTGGAATATAATGGTTCCATCTATACAACTCTTACAGAGGATGAACCCTATTATTTCAGGGTCATTGACGGCTCTGACAAAGATAAAATTCTTCTGGGCCAGAAATCTGCAGTACATCCCTTCCAGGGTAAATTTTATACCATGAAGGTTGCGGGCAAAGGCTATGTCAAGG
>JAOZRF010000170.1:0-441 GCA_029940245.1 Desulfobacula sp. | reverse complement strand
ATAAAAATTTGAGAATGCCCAGGAGTGCTTCTGTTTTATCCCTTGCCAGGGGCCCTGTGACTGCAAAAGATGCTTTTGACTATGTATTGATCAATGAATATGGGCGGCTGACCATTGTCACTGATACGGGGAAAATTGACTGGGAAGGAGATAAAAAATTTGGCGGAACAGCCCATTATTTTCTTCTCCCCAGAAATGATACGGATGCCTCCTATCAGGAACGGGTTTATTTTAATCCAAGGATTGTTTTTTATGATATTGATGATGATGGTAAACCGGAAATTTTTGCCGTGAAAAATGAAGAATTGGGTGGCGGCACCTTTGGCAGGTACAAAAAGTTTACAAATGGAAGTCTTGAAATTCTTTCCTGGAATGGTATAGCCTTGGCTCCGGTTGCTAAAACAAGGTTTGTCCAGGGATGGATCAGTGATTTTGCCATTT
>JAOZRF010000169.1 GCA_029940245.1 Desulfobacula sp. | reverse complement strand
ACATGCCTGCCTTTATCATTTCCAGGTTAATATTTTTAGTATCAGTAAAAACTTCGGCCAGTTGCCGATTATAAACGTCTGTCCCATAAGTTTTAATCGCAACCTTTTGATGTTCAAGTAAATGGATTAAATATTGTTTTGCTTTTTGGCTGAAGGGCTGGTTTTTCCGGCCGTTATATCCAATTTCAGGGCAGTCAATTCCCACAAGCCGTATTTTAAATATCAGATCAAGCCCTTTGACCCGGATGGTGTCCCCATCAAAAATTTTTACCACCTCAAATAAGGGTGCGTTATTTTTTTTGGATGACAGCTTTTTAAAAACAGCCTTGCTTTCCTTTTGTTCGTCAACGGTTTTATTCAGGGGTAAAGAAACATTGGAAAAATGTTTTGTCCCGTTTTCATCAATCCAGAAATAAATATTTCCATAAAGAAAAAGGCTGCAAAAAAGGACAAGGAAAATGCGAAAGATAATTTTGCTCATGTCTGCCCCAGCCTTTTGCCGATCCGTTCAGCAGCCATCCTGGTTTGCTCGATAATGGTCTGTATTTTTTTATCGGACATGGAAGCCTTGAATCCAACGACCCAGATGGCAGGGATATAGGTGCCATAGGGTTTGATGAGAGCTGCAACCGCCCTGACGCCGGAAAGATATTCTTCATCATCAGTGGAAACGCCGTTTTTTCGAACATTATTCAACTCTTTTGCATAGAGATCCGGATCTGTAATGGTGTGGGGCGTATACCTGACCAATGGATTTGAATGCAGATATTTTTTCAGATCCTCTGGTTCCATCAAGGACAGGAATATCTTTCCCGTTGCTGCGGCCATCAATGGAAGGGAAGTTCCAATGGGGGAAGTGATCTTAAAATCTCTTTTGGATTCAACAATATCCACTACGGTTACCGTGTTTCCATTCCTGATGCCGAGAAAAACAGATTCCTGGCATTGCTCCATCAGCTCCTCCATGACAGGTTTGGCAATGTTTTTAAAATCGATTCTCTCATAGGCAGCTTTGCCAAGTTCCATGAGCGTAATGCCGATGGTGTATTTTTTTGAAATGGAGTCACGGATGATGGCTCCCCGCTCCTCAAGGGCTGCGGTAATACCGTGGACAGTGCTTTTGCTGATAGCCATACTGGTTGAAATCTCGCTGATTTTCAACCCTTGAGAACTTTTTGAAATCGCATCCAAAATAATGAATGCCTTTTTAACAATTGGAGCCTGGTATTTTTTTAACATTTTTTGTCTATCCGCCAAGGCCGCCGGTACCGGCGATCAGGACAGATGATGCAAATAGTTTTGCCTGACCGCTGGTATCGATTTGGGGAAGTATGGTTTGCCGTATATATCTCATGGCGCTTATTTATGCGCTCTTTTTTTCCTTGTACGCTTGAATGGCATTATAAACCCGTTCCGGGGTCAGGGGCAGTTCACTGATTCTGACACCGATGGCATCATAGACGGCATTCAAGATAGCAGGAATGGTAGGCATGATAGCACCTTCGCCCACCTCTTTTGCTCCAAAGGGCCCATTGGGTTCATCACTTTCAATCACAATGGCTTTGACTGGAGGCATATCCATGGAGGTCACGATTTTATATTCAGCCAGATCATTATTCAACACCTCACCTTTGTCATTAAAAATAACCTCTTCGTGCAGGGCTTCACCGATTCCCATGGAAATTGATCCCTGCATCTGGCCTTCCACCGAGTTCATATTGATTGCTTTTCCGCAATCATGGGCATCTGTGATATTGTCTATGGTGATCTGTCCGGTTTCAATATCAACAGTGACTTCTGCCACCTGGGCGCTGCATCCATAGGCAGGAGATGTGCCAACAGCCGCCCCTTTGAATTTTCCGCCAAGCCAGTGGGGTCGGTATTTTCCGGTCCCGACAATGGAGCCTTTTTCAAGAAAAGCGATTCTTGAGGCTTCTTTAAATGTGAGTTTTTCCGAATCCGGGTTGTCGGTCCACCCCCTGTGCTCTTTGATATATCGCGTTCTTAAAGCGGAAAAATCAGGGGTCTTGTTTTTGAATTCGATAAATCCTTTTTTGATATCCAGCTCTTCTACAGGCGTGTTAAGCTGCGTCGCCAGAACTTCCAGTACCTGTTGTCTGACATGTTCTCCGGCTTCTTTTGCGGCGTGTCCTGTCATGAGGGTCTGCCGGCTGGAATAGGCGCCCAGATCGACGCCCATATCTGTATCACCGGAAGCCAGTCGGACATTTTCCAGTGGAATACCAATGGCTTCGGCCACAATCATTGCAAAAGCAGTGTCAGAACCCTGGCCGATTTCCGCAGATGCCGTGTAAACAAGGGCTGCACCGCCGTCTTCTGTCAGTTTGCAAATAACAGTGCAGTGGAAGGTATCTGAGCGATAAATGGGGAATCCCGCGCCGGATACAAAAAATCCGCAGGCCATTCCAATCCCTTTGCCTTTGGGCAGAGTGCCTTTTTTCTTGTCCCAGTCAGAGCCTTCGCGAACCGCTTCAATGCATTCCGACATGCCAAAGGAGCTCATGTTCAGGTCATTACAGGTGGTATCACCGGCATTCATCATGTTTTTGATACGAAGTTCCATGGGGTCCATGCCGATCTCTTCGGCAATCATGTCCATTTGCTGTTCAAAGGCTGCCCGGGCAATTACTGCACCATGGCCCCTCTGAGCACCACATGCGGGCTTGTTATTATATACCCTGTATCCATCATAACTCATATTCGGAAGTTTATAGGGACCCGAAAGAAGGGCTCCGGAATAATATACCGTGGCAATACCAAAACTGGTATAGGCGCCTCCATCCAGGTAGCATTCGTGTTTCAGGGCAACCAGGGTTCCATCTTTTTTTGCACCCGTTGTAATGACGTGGGTGAACTGGTGACGGGCTCTGGCATATTTGAAAACCTGTTCTCTTGTAAAATTCATTTTAACCGGTTTGTTTAACATCCTGGCAAGAATACAGCAAACCAGTTCCTGGTGGTTCGCAGCCGCTTTGATGCCGAATCCGCCTCCCACGTAAGGCTTCATAACCCTGATTTTTCCAACGTCCATGCCAAGAACCATGGCAACGGTTCTTTGAACATAGTGAGGGACCTGGCTTGAAGTGGTCAAGGTGAGGGTTCCCCTTCTATCGATTTCTGCCAGACAGGCCTGCATCTCAATAAAGGCAGCGTCCTGTCGTTTGCTTTTCATGGTTGTGGTTTTAATAATATCGCATTTTTTGAATCCCTCTTCCACATTTCCGAATTCCTGATGCACTTCGGCGCAAAGGTTGCCGGCAAATTCTTCATGGAGCTGGGGCGCGCCTTCTTTCATGGCATCTTCTATCGTTAATACCGCGGGCAGCACTTTGTATTCCACCTGGATCAAGTCTACTGCTTTCAGTGCAATTTCAAGGGTGGTGGCGGCAACGGCTGCAATTTCATCGCCGACATACCGAACCTTATCAGTGGCAAAAACCGTTTCATCATAACGGGCTGGGCTGACGCCGTACTTAATGGTCCCGGCTTCTTTTGATGTTATGACGGCTTTAACACCTTCAAGTCTCTCAGCTTTTGAGGTGTCAATGGAAATAATTTTTGCGTGGGCATGGGGACTTTGCAGCATGGCACCATAAAGCATTCCCGGCCGGGAGATGTCATCTGTAAAGATTGCTTTTCCCGTTGCCTTGTCAGGAGCATCAAGTCGAGGTGCATAACTGCGAATGACATCAAATTTTTCCATGGGAGCCTCCTTTATTATCTGAGCATTGAGATGAAACAGCTTCAAAGATCTTGGTGTATCCTGTACATCGGCAAAGATTACCTGAAAGACCTTCTCTTATCTCCTGATTACTTGGATTGTCGTTTTTATCCAAAAGGTTTTTGGAAGACATGATCACCCCTGGAGAACAGAAGCCGCACTGAATAGCGCCTTTTTCAACAAAGGCCTGCTGTAATGGATGAAGTCCGTCTTCATTGCTTAAGCCCTCAATGGTCTCAATGACTGCGCCGTCTGCCTGAACAGCAAGAACCAGGCAGGAGTTGACCGTATCACCATCAAGGATAACAGTGCAGGCGCCACAATCGCCAGTGTCACATCCTTTTTTTGTGCCGGTCAGTCCAAGCTCATATCGGAGAAAATCGGCAAGGGTTGTGTTGACTTCAACCGCGTGTTCATATATTATTTTATTTATCGTTAAATTGATGATCCTTTTCATTGGATTCTCCTGATTTTTTTTATTGGGCCATTGCTTGTTTATAGGCTGTTTCAAGGGTCCGTTTGGTCAAGACACCAATCATGGCCCGTCTGTATTCTGCCGTACCCCTGAAGTCATCAATGGGTTTACAGTCTTTGCGCCGGGCAACTTCTCCGGCTTCATAAAACGCCGTTTCATCTGCCGTTTTGTTTTTTAATGCATCTTCTGCAAAAAACGACCGGATGGGCGTTGCAGCAACAGCTCCCAGGGCAATGCGGCAGTTTTTAATGGTTTTATTACCTGGATTAATTTCAATGAACGAAGCCACGTTCACGACATTGATTTCAGATGATTTTCTTTTTCCCAGCTGAATATAGTGTGCCCCACAATTTTTTTGCGGAATAGGCAGTTCAAATCCTGTCAGGATTTCATCATCTTTGATTATAGTCTTACCTGGACCCTTAAAAAAAGATTCAATGGCCACTTTGCGCCGGCCGTCCGGGCCTTGTAAAAGGACCTGGGTCTGGTAGACAAGGAGGGCCGGGAGAGTGTCGGCAGCAGGGCTTGCACCGCAGACATTCCCGCCAATGGTTGCCCTGTTTCGAATCAAATGGTTGCCAAGGTTATCTCCCCCTTCCTTGAGGGCACTGAATTTTTCCTGAATGACCTTTGATTTTGAAAGCTGGGACATGGTGACGCAGGCGCCGATTTCAATAAAATCACGCTCTTCTTTGATTTGAGACAGATCTTTGATTTTTGACAGACTAATGATGTGGTCTGTGGTGATCAGTTTTTTTTTAAGATGGACCAGAAGATCTGTTCCCCCTGCCAGCAGTTTTGCCTTTCCTTGGTATTTTTTTTTTAATTCTATGGCCTGTTGGATGGAGGTTGGTTCATAAAATTCAAATTTGGGTAACAGCATAAAATTTTCCCCCTTTTGATTAATGGAAATGATTTGATAATCCATTGCACTATCATATAAAAAACGATATGTTGACAAGAATATATCAATGCCAACATCATATTCATAATGACGAACACAAAAAATAGTAAATATCATTATCGTGTAGTTGTCAAGCTAATTTTCAGCTAATTTTTTAAAAAATAATAGTTCATCATAGTGAACAATGATAAGACGGCATCAGCCGCTTTCAGCAAAAATTTCTGCTGATTGCCTGTTATAAAAGGCTATCAGGTGTACAATTTCGGAGGCAGAAAAATTGTTTGCTGTTCATGCCAAAATGGCCCTTACTTTACCTAAAACTTCTTTTACAACTTGCCTTGGAGCTTTAGCAGCAAACAATAGCCCCCGCTCCTTAAAATCAATCATTTTGATTTGTTGACATAAAACAACACCCTTAACTTTAATATCCAGTTCATTTAAATCAGTTTCAAAGGCATGGCCACGAACGCGGTTTGTGATCGGTGCTGCAAGGGCCAGACCAAAGACTTTATTGAAATTGACAGAGGAAAGAATTAAAGCAGGCCTTTTCCCTTTTTGTTCATGACCGGCGGCAGGGTCAAAGTTTGTCCATACCACATCACCACGTTCAGGAATATACATTACCACTCCTTCCCAACGGGTTCATCGTTTAACCACGCTTTGTCATAGCCATCTGATTTTACTGCTTTTTCAGGACAATCCTTTAATAAATCATCAAGTTTATATACGATATCCTCATATACTGGTGTGATAATGATTCTTCCGTTATCAGCCTCAATCGATATCCTCTGGTCAACATCAATCCCAATTGCCTTTGCGATAGGCATTGGAATTCGTGCCGCAAGACTGTTGCCCCACTTTTTAATAATCATTTCCATTTTGTTCTCCTTTGTTTTGTATACTCATTGTTTAAACAAAAAATACCATTGATATTTTGATGTGTCAACAAAGTTTATACTTTATTTTTGGCCAGGAACTCATAGAAAAACCAGATCCTTCGAGCGTACTTTCCGGTTGGTTTGGAGTTGATGTACTTGGTGAGCTCTTCCTGAGGAACATGCTCGAAAATGCGGCTATTTCTCATTGGTACACAAATAAACTTTACATATATTTTAGAACCGATAAAAGAACTTGGGCCACATTTAGGCAGGCCGAATCAGCCGTCCGGGGAATGGTTAATCCACTGGATAACCTGAAGGTCACACGTAATTCGGCATTTG
>JAOZRF010000168.1 GCA_029940245.1 Desulfobacula sp. | reverse complement strand
CTTCCAGACTGACAAAATTAGGACGATCCATAGGATAGTATTTCTTCAGCAAATCAATATATTCCCTGGCACCCCACAGATCTTTATCAGTTTTAGAGGCTTCAGGCGGAGGCACCACCTGTGTAACGATAATCTGTTCATCCGTGTGCCCCAATATTCTTGCCAGCTCATCCGCCCCCACAAAGGAGACATTATAAAACACGGATGCAAAACCCTTTGATCTGGCCAGTTTTATAAATTTGGCACAGGGTTCATAGGTGCCGATCATCACCACGGCCTGGGCTCCCCTGGTCATGATTCTCTCCAGGCCTTCTTCTACATCCAGGGTACCTCGAATATACGAACTCGTTGCCACTGGTATCAGACCGTATGATTTCAAAGCAATTTCAGTTCCCTTTAAACCATCAAATCCATATGCATCATACTGGTAGAATACTGCTATTTTCAAAAATTTTCTCTCTTTTATCAAATGCTTCACCGCAGCTCCGATCTCCTGATAATAGGATGCACGGACATTGATCAGATAATGGTTGAGTGGTTCCCTAAGCGCATTGGCACCGGTAAACATACCCACAACAGGAATCTTCGCATCTTCTACCAGGGGCACAATCTTAACTGTAGTGGGGGTACCAACATAACCGAACAAACAAAAAACCTTGTCTTGAACAATGAGTTTCTGTGTATTGGCAACGCACAGGGGAGGATCATACCCATCGTCATAAGCAATGACCTTGATCTTACGTTCGTGAATCCCCCCATTGTCATTCACATGATTTAAATAAGCAAGGGCACCGTGGAGAGTCTGTGTGCCGAGGTATCCGGCATGCCCGCCAAGAGCCAGGGATGATCCGATGAGTATCTGATCGCTGGTTATCCCCAAGGTTCGGGAAGTTACGATGCCCTTATCGCCAGTGCCTTTACAGGAATAGAAAAAAATGAACAGGATAAAAATGAATCCAATATTTTTAATAATCTGATTTTTCATATTTAAACACTTATATTGTTGCATATATTATTATATTCTAACGAATAGGATGCCATCAGTAAAGGTTTTTTACCTGGACATAATCCTATTATAAATATTTAAAGTCTGCTCATCCGGTTTAGTTCCCAGATCTTCCCCAAATATTAACCGGCACTGGTCAAAGACATCCATGGCCTTTTTTTTCTGCCCGGAATCCGCATAAAGAATCATCAGGTTCTGATATGCTGCTTCTAACCAGGGATCTAAACTAAGGATAAGGGTCCAGGTTTTAATGGCCTCGTCAATCTGGTCCAATTCTTCATGAAGCATTGCTTTTTTTTGTAAAAGCTCAATAAATCGCACTTTAAAAAGTTCCCTTTTCCTGGACATCCATTCAATATACGGTTCTTCTGAAAAATAATCACCCTTATATATTTGCGCGGCTTTATCATAAAATTCAAGGGCTGTTTCAAATCTTAAATTTATCTCATTTTCCACAGCCATGGCACCAAAGGCAATAAACTCATCCACATCAAGTGTCACCAGCTCAGAATCAAGGGATATTAATCCGGCTTTTTGAATAATATACGAATATCCGAATTCTTTTTTAGGATTGGGTTCTATTGCTTTGCGCAGACGATGAAGGTTAATTTTAAAATTCTTGTCCCCGGCTTTTGGCGTGGCTTTCGGCCATAGCTCATCAATCAGGACTTCCTTGGGAATATCTGTTGAACCGTGGAGCACAATTGATTTGAGTAACAGGATGGGTCTTGAACCGCCAATTACCTTACTATCCAAAATTTTATTGTTGCAAAGGATATTAAATTGACCCAGAGTTGTAATCCTGATCTTTGGCAAAAGTTGTTTATATACCGGCTTTAAATTTTCGATAAATTTATTTTTTTCACTTTCTTTGACCGAAGCTAATATCCAATCCATCTGGGCATACACGTGACGTGAACCACAACGATCAATAAGGGACAATACATAAAACTCATAAGGCCTGATTTTATTATGTGCTGCCAATAAAAGGAGCGACTTGATCAATACCTTTTCACTGATTAACGGGAAAAATATGTATTTTTCTGAAAATGCTTTTTCAATTCCCCGGGTTAAATAATTTAAAGCTGCCTCAGGTTCATTCATTTCCCAGAATATCAATCCCAAAGCAAAACAGGTTTCAGAACAACTCAGATCAGATAAAATTTGTTCAAAATATTCAAGGACCTTAATCAAAGCATTTTTGGCTTTAGAAAAATCCTTATTACAAAAAAGAATCATACCTTCCAGCTGTTGTGCCAGGGAATGATGGATATTCCCTTTTTTAGCCTGATCCAGTTCTTTCAATGCCTTTTGGATCTCGATATCCGCTGATTTGAATTTTTCTTCCTGCAAAAAACTCAATGCCTTTATCCGATGAGAAATTCCTTTATAAAAATCATTTCCTTCCAGAATTGAAAAATCATTCAAATGCTCTGCCGTCTGTCGCGCTTCATCAAATTGTTTTGTATAAACCTGGTAAAGGGCTTTAGCTTCAACAAATCCGGGATAAAGAAAAATCAACCCGAATTTCTCTATATCTTCTTCTGATCGGGCTAAAAACTGTCTGACATCATCAAATCTGCCGTTTTTCAAGGCAAAATCAATATCAATAATGCTTTTAAGGGCTCTATACTCAGGATTCTGGCCTTCAGTGGTCATCTCTTTTATCTTTGACAGCATCCGTCTTGCGTTTACAAAATCCCCGGCCTGGACGTATCCAAAGGTCATGGTAATGGATGCATTGAGCACCAGGTCCGAATTGTTTATGTGCCTGCCCAAAAGGATGGCATTCCTGCAGGCAGAAACACCTTTTGGAATATTCCCGTCACCTGCAATGTAGCCCAGACCTATTTGCTGCCATAACAGGGCTCTCGCCCAGGAATATCGGTTCTTTTGATAAATACGTTGAAGTTGTCTTTCTCCATTTTTAATCCATTTGAGAATCATTTCAGAGGGTTGCCGGATGAAGACCGCGGCCTCAATGAGATAACCCGCAGAAAGCAGCATACCGCGAATATCGGTAACCTGTTCAAAAAGAGAAAACGCTTCTTGAAAATCCCGGATATTTTTTTTCCCTCCTTTAATACGCCGTGTCATTGTCCCAAAAAATATGAGCCAGGGATCATTTCGGATCATTTCATCGGGAAGACAACTGATCCATTTTTCAAGTCCTGTTATCTTTCCGTTAATGATATAATCTGTGCCTTTAATTTTGATAATACGGACAATGTCTGAAACTGCATCTGCTTTAACAAAATAATTCATTGCCTGCTCATGATCTTTTCGTTCCCAGAAGAGCTGCCCGACTTCCCTGTTAAGGATTTTATAAGCGTACCCGCCCTTTGTCTTTAAAAAATCCTGCAGCAAAAAATCCCTGAACAGGTTATGGTATTTGAATTTAGGCCACTGGCTGTCTGAATCAATTCTCTGGATGAACAAATTTCTTTTTTCAAGTTCGGTTAAAATCTCCAGGGCATCAGCGGGCTCAAAAATATGATTCACGATCTCAACATCAATGGTATCCAGAACAGAGGTAGTTATCAAAAATTCGCGAATTGAATCTGGAAGGCTTTTGTAAATCTCCTGGGAAAAAAAACTGAAAACTTCCGATGACAATCTGTCCGGAAGGGGTTGCAATCTCTTGAACTGTCTTAAGGATTCTGATACCAGGGTAAGTCCGCCTGCCCATCCATCCGTAATCCTGTGAATTCTTTCAATATCAATCGGGCTGACCTGTGCATACCCTTTAAAAAACAATCTGGTTTCATCAAGGGTAAATGCCAGATCATCGTTATTGACTATAAAAATCGTGTGCGCCATTTTTTGCTGGAGGATATTGAAAGACGGCATACTCCTGGATAAAAAAAAGATTTTTAAATTTTTAATTTTGATATTAAATATTCCTTTGATCAACTGGAACCCGAATGACGTCTCATTTATGGCTTCTAAATCATCCAGCACAATTGTTATAGGAGACAACAGCGCTTGAAGAATAATAGACACGCCTTCAATATGTCTCAATACCCCTTTCTCAGTTCCAAGGATGCTGTTAGGGATGGAAACATCAATTTTCCCTTTATTTTTTCCAAAAAGCGTTTGGATACCTCTGACAAGCCTGTCAAACAATTTGGTATGATCACTGTCATCCTCTGAAAGATTAAACCACAAAACAGGATCATGTAATCGCTGAAGATAAGAGGCAACAAGGGTTGTTTTTCCCTGGGCAGCCTGTCCTGTAATCAGAAAGTTCTGCTTTTGGATATTTTCATCCAGAAGATCAAACAGGTGTTGTCGTTTGACAGCATCCGATATATAGGGAAGCATGTATTGGGTGAGCATGATAAACCTTATTCGCCTATTCGTCCGGCAATGCCTCTTGAAGCCTTGCCATTTTGTCAATCCCGGCCATCTGGAACACACGTACATAATTGTAGGACAAATTTTCTATAATAACTAAGATATCCTTTTGTTTTAAATCCTTTATGAAGTCCATCAAAAGAGAGATGCCTGAACGATCAATGGAAAAACTATTATCCAATATCAGACTGACTTCTTTGACATCGCAAACTGATTCAGCCTTAAACAGATGTAAAAATTCTTTTTTTGCCGATGAGCTGAGTTTTCCTTTGACTGAAATACTCAACCTGTTTTCTCCTTTTTTTTCTGAAAATTCAAAGGGCTGGTTCCGGGGCATTAGTTTTCTTTTTTCCGCCCGGGCAAGGGCAGAATTCAGAGCCTGCCTTTCAACGGGTTTGTTGATAAAATCAGACGCATCCAGATCAAGGGCCTCCACTACCTTTTCCATGTCCCCATGGCCGGTGATAATAATAACTTGCGCTGGCTTCCCCGTCTTCCTGATCCGGCGCAGCACCTCAATCCCGTCTATTCCCGGCATCTTTATATCCGTAAATACGATTTCAGGGGAAATCTCATCAAACAGGGCCAATCCTTTTTCCCCGTCTTCTGCAACATACACCTCATATCCATAGGCTGTCAGAAAAAGCCTGAACATGAAAAGTGTCGGTTTTTCATCGTCTATCACTAAAATTTTCATCTTCTTTGCCTTTGATTCATAAACACAGGTAAAATCATTAAAAATTCATGGCTACGACAATAAAATAGTGCCTCCTGAATGTCAAACACTCAATCGCTATTTTCATTCCGATCATTTTTCTTTAAAACAGTATTGGTGATTATTCCAGAAAGGCTTGTATATTAATTCAATAGTCTATAAAAACCAGTAATGACTGAAACCATAAAAGACATAAGAGATCAGGCCTATTTGACTGAAAACGAAGTATTAAATCTCAATTTCATAAATGATTCAAGCCGCTATATCTTCAGAAAATATTATAGGTCAGGCTTAAGGTCTCACATTTTTGAAATCCTCACAGCCCAGGATGTTCTAAAAGAGACACAAGGAGAAATCACAGAAGAAATACAATTGTTTCCCAGGGCAAAGCCCAAAAAAATGCTCAGAATATTGAGAAACCGGTTTAAAAACAAAGAAGCGGTTTTTCAGGAAATTAAAAAATATCGTCTATTATTACAATTTTTAGGGCCTGAATATATTGCACAATCTGAAGAATTCATTGTTGATTATACTGGAACTGGAAAAAGCCAGATTGTCCTGTGCGGCCTTCAGGAATACATAGAAGGAGAAATACTGGATCCATGGGGATTGGGTGATAAAAATTTTTTACCGGATTTGTTCAGCACCCCAATCTGCCCGGAATCCCAAATCAAGGCCATGGTGGAAAAAAACCGGAAAAATATTGCCATATTTGTTAAAAGAATCAGGCAAATGATTAGCAATACCGGGTATATTCCTGATCTTGCAGGTTTCGGGAATCTGATATTAACCCCTGGGGGGGATTTAAAACTGGTTGACATCAACAATATCGTTGAAATTAAACTTAATGATTCCATTCCCATTGATGACAAGGGGTATCCTTCCTGTGATGTGTCCGTTGAAGTGTTGTCTATTCTTGAAAGGGAACTTCTTCAAAAAGATATCCAGATGGATGACCCGCTTTACCGGTTTTTTTTATCACGGGAAAGGAAAATAAAAGTAAAAGAACTTGAAAAATATTTTTACAAATCTCTTTAAAACCAGCAAACTAATCCAATATTTTGTGCTTTAATTACGATAGTAAATAAATACCGCAGTTTTTTCACTCAACATCTCAGGATGGGATAATTTGTTTTGGGAGATCTGTTTTTACTTGATAAAATCCACTTTAAGTATTAAACCTTTACAAAATGAATGATCAGCTTATTATGTATAATTACATTGAATTTTCTTAAGAATAGGAACACTTTTTATGGGATGGCTAACTCAGCTTTTTT
>JAOZRF010000167.1 GCA_029940245.1 Desulfobacula sp. | reverse complement strand
GAGGCGGAAACCGGATTGGCAACCCGGTTCAAGCCCGTGGGATTTATTGAGGCTGCCGGTAATAAAGATCGATTGGAAGAGTACCGCCGTGTGTCGGAATTCAATCGATATTGCGGGATTGATGTGCATGAAATTTCACCAGGGCAGATCAAGGATCTCTTTCCCCTGGCCAGGATTGATGATCTTTTAGCTGGTTTCTATGTAAAAGAGGATGGCCGCGTAAATCCCGTGGATGCGACCATGGCTTTGGCCAAAGGCGCTAGAAATCAGGGGGTAACCATCATTGAAGGGGTCGCATCCACTGGAATTATAAAGAAGAATGGCGTTGTCACCGGTGTGAAAACGATTCATGGAGATATAAAAGCCGATGTTGTGGTCAATTGTGCCGGTATGTGGGCCCGGCAGATCGGTGAGGTTGACGGTATTAATATTCCCAATCAATCAGCAGAGCATTATTACCTGATCACGGAAGAGATTGACGACATTCCGAAAAATATGCCCGTACTTGAAGATCCATCCCACTATGGATACTACAGGGAAGAAGTCGGCGGTCTCATGATCGGTCTGTTTGAGCCCAAATGTGCGCCCTGGAAAATTAATGGGGTTCCGGAAACTTTTTCTTTTGGTGAGATCGAGCCGGACTGGGACCGCATGGGACCCTTTTTGGAAAAAGCCATGTCCCGGGTACCTATTTCCAGGGAACTGGGCATCAAGAAGTTTTTCTGTGGTCCGGAAAGTTTTACAGCAGATCTTTCAGCCATCATTGGAGAGGCGCCTGAATTAAAAAATTATTTTGTGACGGCCGGATTAAACTCTGTTGGTATTATCATGGGCCCGGGACTCGGGAAGATGATGGCCCACTGGATAATGAATGGAAAACCCGATGTTGATATTACAGGCTTTAACATTGACCGTCTGCACACCTATCAGAACAATCCTGAATACAGAAAACACAGGACTGTTGAATCCCTTGGTACGGTATATAAAGCCCATTATCCGTATAAATCCATGATCACTGCAAGGGGGGCTAAAAAATCAGCTGTTTATGATCGCCTGAAAGATCAGGGCGCTTATTTTAAAGATGTCAGCGGCTGGGAAGGGGCAGACTGGTTTGCCCCCAAAGGTAAGGAAGCCAAAATTGAAAAACATTCCTGGGGCAGCTCAGACTGGTTTGCGTATTGGGAGGCAGAACACAAGGCAGCCCGTGAAAATGTGATTCTCATGGACATGTCTTTCATGTCAAAATTTTTTGTACAGGGTCGTGATGCAGGAAAAGTGTTAAACTATATTTCAGCAAACGATGTTGACAGCAGGCTTAACCGGATTACCTATACACCCTGGCTGAATGAAGACGGAAAACTTGAAGCAGATCTGACCGTGGCAAAACTTGCACCGGAAAAATTTCTGGTGGTTGTTACCGACACCATGCACCGACATGCAGAGACCTGGCTGAAGAGAAACATTCCGGATGATGCCCATGCCTTTGTTACGGATATGACATCGGCTTATGCCCAGTTGAACCTTCAGGGACCAAAATCCCGTGAGTTATTGCAGGCCATTACACCGGCGGATGTATCAAATGAAGCATTTCCCTACAGACATGTCCAGGAGATTGCCATTGGGTATGCCCGGGCGATCTGCGTTCGACTCACCTATCTTGGAGAGCTTGGATATGAACTTTATATCCCTACGGAACAGGCGCTTCATGTGTATGATACCATTGTTGAAGCAGGTAAAGAATTTAATCTTTCTCATGCAGGATTGAAAGCCCTGGGCAGCTTAAGAATGGAAAAAGGGTATCGGGACTATGGTCATGACATGGACAACATGGATGATCCCTATGAAGTAGGATTGGGGTTTACCATTAAACTGGAGAAGCCGTCAGGTTTTATCGGAAGAGATGCCTGTGTTAAAAAGAAAGCTGAAGGTGCCCTTAAAAGATGTCTGGCCCAGGTATTGGTAAATGATCCGGAACCCTTATTATATCATGCCGAGATTATCACCAGAAATGATAAGAATGTGGGATATGTCAGATCAGGTTCCTATTGTTTTACCCTGGGTGGCGCTGTTGGATTATTCATGATTGAAGCAGGTGAATCCATTGATGAACCCTATATTGCCCGGGGGAAATGGGAAATAAACATTGCAGGGAAAAGATATCCTGCGACTATATCGCTTAAGCCGCTCTATGATCCTGAAAATGAAAAAATAAAGAGTTGAAAATAAATTTAATGCGGAGGGTGGATCGGATGGGATCACATGGACTCTAAATCCATGCAGCCGGGCGCGACTCCCGGGCTCTCCGCCATTAAAACAAGCCTGACCCCGTCTGCAAGGACTTAAGGCCGAAAGTTGAGTAATTCAATTGAATGATTCATGGAATTTATGGGTACAGAAGAAAATAAAGCAAAACCGGTAAAAAAAAGATATTATCGAAAAAGAGTACGGATTTTCAACCTGATTGACAAGATCAAGCTGTGGCCATCCCGAACCGGACAGCTCCACGGGATTCTTTCGATAGACATCACAGGGGATACAGCCAGGCTCACAACCCATTGCAACAAGGAATTTATTATCACTAATTCTTTGAACAGTCGGGCGGGAAGATGGTTGAGGAACAAATGGTTTGTCAATGTCTGTCCCAAATGTGGAGTTCCGGACTGGAAGCTTGAAAAGTATTCTTCAACTTTATTTAAGCGGAACCAGGGATCCATGTTGATAAAAAATCAATCGTCTTTACTACAGGCAGACAGGAAAAAATAAAAATGGCAGATTTTAATCTGACCCGGATGTTAAATTCTTTGCAAAACTGTCATCCTGTAAAAAAAAGCGAGATAAAATATCTTCTCGGGCTTTTTGATTCGGAAGACATCAGTCTGCTTTTTCAGGCCGCCCGAAATGTTCGGACTCGATATTTTGGAAACAAAATTTTTCTGTATGGATTTTTGTATTTTTCCACGTATTGCAGGAACAATTGTAATTTCTGCCGATACCGAAAGTCCAATACCATGCTTCCCCGATATCGAAAAACTCAAAACGAAATTCTGGCGGCTGCCGTAGAAATGGCAGATTCCGGGGTACATCTTATTGATTTGACCATGGGGGAGGACCCTGAACTGTATTCTTTTGGAGAAGCTGGATTCAAACAATTGGCCGGCATGATCAAAAGTGTTCAGAAAGAAACCAAACTTCCCGTGATGATTTCTCCGGGCGCCATTCCCGACAGCGTCCTTGTGGAACTGGCAGCAGCAAAAGTCACCTGGTATGCCTGTTACCAGGAGACACACAATAAGGCTCTGTATAAAACGCTGCGCCAGGGGCAGGGCTTTGAAAAAAGGCTGGCAAAAAAACAATTGGCCAAACGTATTGGGATGCTCATTGAAGAAGGTATCCTCACGGGTGTGGGAGAAACCCTGGATGACCTGGCCGACTCTATTATCTGGATGAGAGACTTTTGTGTAGATCAGGCCCGGGTGATGACCTTTATTCCCCAGACGGATACACCCATGGCCAAAATAAAGCCCCAGGACAATTTAAAAGAACAGGTCATCATTGCCGTCATGCGGCTGGTACTTCCGGATCTGCTGATTCCGGCCTCTCTGGATGTTGACGGACTTGACGGCTTAAAGGCAAGGCTTATGGCAGGCGCCAATGTGGTGACATCTATTGTTCCGCCCCAAAAAGGTCTTGCCGGGGTTGCCAGCCATTCCCTTGATATTGAAGAGTCCCGAAGAACCCTGGTCCATGTTTTACCGATCCTAAAAGCCTGTGGGCTTGAACCGGCCCTGCCAAAAGAATACCTGGCCTGGACAATTGCCAGAAAAAAAGCATTGAGCAGATCCTTTGTCAAGGAGGAGCGCATGACATGCTGATTGCTGTTATCGGAGGTAAACTTCAGGGAGTTGAAGCGGTTTACCTGGCCCAAAAGGCGGGTTTTAAAACCCTTGTCATTGACAAGAATTGTAATGCACCGGCAACGGGATTATGTGATCTGTTTCTGGAATATGAGTTCAGCCTTGAACATCCCGTACCCCAGGACTGTCCCAGAGTGGACATTATCCTTCCGGCAATAGAAGATACCGGGGTATTGACGGCGGTAAAGACATGGGCCAGAATAAAAAATATTCCCCTGGCCTTTGATCCGGATGCTTACAGGCTCTCAAATTCCAAATTGAAATCCGATGCCCTTTTTAGAAAAATGAATCTTCCTGCACCTCGGTACTGGCCGGATTGCGGCTTTCCTGTCGTGGTCAAACCGGACCAGGCAAGTGGCAGTCAGGGTGTAGAAGTGTTTAATGATTCAAAAGAATTTTTATCCAGGTTTCCAAATAAACAAAAACAGGGTAACAGGGTGATACAGGAATATCTGGAAGGCCCCTCCTATTCCATCGAAGTTGTGGGTCGCCCTGGAAACTATCAGGCACTTCAGGTCACTGACCTGGGTATGGACAAAAGTTATGACTGCAAAAGGGTCACAGCTCCCACAAAACTACCACCTCATCAAATCAGGCGGTTTGAAGCAATGGCACTTGCCATTGCAGAGGACATCCATCTTACGGGAATCATGGATGTTGAAGTGGTACTCAATAATAATGAGCTCAAATTACTTGAAATTGACGCCAGGTTTCCCAGCCAGACACCCATGACTGTTTTCTGGTCAACAGGGATCAATATGGTACAGATGCTGGGCCATCTGTGTTTAAATAAAAATATCCCGGATTCTGGACAAAACCGGGAGCGGTTTGTGATTGTTGAGCATATCCGGGTTTCAGGAACAAATTTAGATGTCTTAGGCGAACACATCATGGCCATTGATGGTCCTTTGACACTTCAATTCAATTTTTTTGGTGCTAAGGAAGCCATTACAAGTTATTTGCCGGGCAAAACCCAGTGGGTGGCCACCCTGATATTCTCCGGCAACACGCATGAGGCTGTGACAGCCAAAAGACAGAATTGCCATGAACAGATCCTTGAAAATGCCAATCTTATCCATGAGGAGCAGTTGAATTGACTCGTTTAAACAAAAGTGATATCCGTCACATCTCTTCAGGGCTTGAGGAATACAACCGGGAACTTCAAACCAAAACCGGGCGAACTCTCCTGGGAATCGCCTGTCATGCCTATGGCAAAAATGAAATCCAGGTAAAACACCGGATAAACTCTTTTTCCATCCATGTGATTCCGGTCACCGCGGGTCAGGGTATTATTACAGATTTTTCTGAAACAGTTACTGCCATACTTCAATTTTTAGGATTCAATGCCCTGACATCTGATAACCCGGATACATCCGGCATTGCCCATGCATTTGAAAGCAAAGCAGATGCTGTTATGATGGCTGATGATAAAAGGTTTGTGGGAATAAATTTAAACACCCGGGTTGTGGCAGATAATTCCGAGGCAACGGGCAGGGTTTTCGCCTCAGTCCTGGATCTGATGGCCGGAGGAATCAAGGATCATGAAGTACTGGTGTTGGGATGTGGTCTTGTGGGTGCCGCGGCTGCTCGAACACTTTTATTTCTCAATTCCCGGGTGGCCCTGTACGATGTCTACCCGCCTATTGCCCATTCTTTAAAAGAAAGCCTTTCTGTGTATGCAACCTTTGACAGGATACGCATTGAAACGGATGTAAACAGGGCTCTTTCAAAGGATCAATATATTATTGAAGCAACGCCGGCAGCAGGTACAATCCCTGATGAACTGATTTCTGACACTATGGTGGTTGCTGCCCCGGGTGTCCCCCTGGGGATTTCAAAAATCGGCTGTCAAATTCTTAAAAATCGTCTTGTACACGACAAACTGGCGCTGGGTACTGCCGCCATGGCAGTCTCTCTTCTATCATAAGAGAAAACCAGGAGCATATTTTGAATGATTTAACATGGACAGAAACCCAGGCCGGTCGGCTTAAAGAACTGGGTGTGGATCTTAAAAATCTTCCGGCTGATTTTTCTACCCCAGCCGAGAGAAACAAATTATTCCAGCAGATTGAAAAAAAACAGGTTAAAGCTGAAAAGGCAAAATTATCAGAATTTTTGATTCAGGGGGAAAAATCGCACCTGGAAAAACTTAAGGAAACACTTGGGCAGGTACTTCACCAGCAAGGGTTTACACGGGTGACCACCCCGACCCTCATCACCAAAGCTGCCCTTGCCAGGATGACCATAGATGATAATCATCCTCTTTTTCGGCAGGTTTTCTGGATAAACAAAAAATTATGCTTACGGCCCATGCTGGCACCCAGCCTTTATAGTTTAATGGTTGATTTCAGTAGGCTGGGCCACCGGCCCATCCGGTTCTTTGAGATGGGTTCCTGCTTTCGTAAAGAGTCTGACGGCGCCCGGCACAACAGTGAATTTACCATGTTGAATCTTG
>JAOZRF010000004.1:12728-21919 GCA_029940245.1 Desulfobacula sp. | reverse complement strand
TCTCCATCATCAGACGGCGGTAGGGTTTCTGGTTGTAGGAAATTTTGACCATGAATACCTTGCACTCAATGCCAAAGAATGAACAGCACATGGCCAGCGCGCTGCCCCATTGGCCGGCTCCTGTTTCCGTGGTGATTTTTTTGGTTCCGGCCATTTTGTTATAATAGGCCTGGGCAAGGGCCGTGTTGGGTTTGTGGCTGCCGGCAGGACTGACCCCCTCATTTTTAAAATAAATTTTTGCCGGGGTGTCCAGGGCTTTTTCAAGGTTGTGCGCCCGGTAAAGCGGCGACGGGCGCCAGATCGCATATTTATCCAAAACTTCTTCAGGGATGTCAATCCATCTTTGAGTGCTCACTTCCTGTTCAATCAGGTTCATGGGGAAAATCGGGGCAAGGTCTTCAGGTCCGCAGGGTTGTCCGGTTCCGGGGTGAAGTGGCGGCTCCATGGGAGTCGGCATGTCCGCCATGATATTATACCATTGCCGCGGCATGTCTTGTTCGGTTAATACATACTTTTTGTCTCTCATAGGTCCTCCTTGTTTGTGGTTAGAGTTATGGGGTTAAAACTCATTGAAAATATTAAAACATATTCATTGAATATGTTATGCCTACAAACTGAACCGGTTTGATACCATACCAATTTCTTTATGAGAATAAATTATGATAAAGTCAAGCATTAAATTCAACCCTGATCCTTCATCAAGGTACCACCTGCTTTGTTGACTGCGGCCGTTCCTCCCTGCGGAGTATGATTTATACGCCTCACTCGTCACTCCTTGTCGCCTTGCATCCGGCACCTTGCTGATGGTCAGGGGTGGTTATCAGATTTTTATAATCATCCATTGTGTCCACATCGATCAGAATTGCCTTATCGGTAATCTGCACCTTTAATATGGATTCTTTAAACTCATCAAAAAGATCCCTTGCCCCGATGTCGGCAGATAAAGATTTTAAGCGATGAAACAGAGGTCTTGCAATGATGACGGGGTTGCCCCGCTGATCATTGCAATAGGGGATGGTAATAAGGGCATTAGCGGCTTCAAAGGCATTCATCAGCCGGTTGATAATGGCGGCAGTGACAAGGGGCTGATCGCCTAAAAGAAACATGGCTGCATCACAGACAGATGAAACATTTTCAAGACCTTTGATAAGGGAGGTACTTTGCCCGTTTGAGTAATCTTTGTTCAGGATGATTTTTGTGTTGGCAGGATCAAGGGTTTGACATATCTGTTCTGCCTTATACCCTAAAACAATAATGATTTCATGCAATGCTGATTCCTTTGCAGCTTCAACCACCTGGCCCAGAAGTGTGGTTTTCCCAAAGGGCATGAGTTGTTTTGTTTTTCCCATACGGGATGATGATCCTGCAGCAAGGATGACTCCGGCAATTTTTTTTTGAGGAGGATTCATAAAATAAGGTTTTGTTGTTTTTTCCTTTTTTATTTATTTTTTAACTCAACTTTCGGTCTTAAGTCCTTGCAGACGGGGTCAGGCTTGTTTTATTGTGTTTTTATCAATAAATCTACATCAAAAATGCAATAACGCAAGCCTGACCCCACTCAGATCCGCCAACTCCGAAAGTTGAGTTTTTTAAGTATTAAACAACTTTTAACAGGAAAAGCATCAACAAGGGATGCTGTAATAATCCTGTGAATACTTTTGTTTGTTTTCAGAAGTTCGGCAATTTTTTGACCCAGGCTTATTGTGTCAAAGTTGTCAGCTTTGTTTAGAAATACAAAATTTGACAGGGGCCGGCACAGATTTCCGGCTTTTTTTATCTCAATGGCAATACAGGCTGCCATGGCCCTTTTGTCCATGATTTCTTCCAGAGGTAATCCTGTATTCTGTGAAAAAAGTGTTGCCCTGTGGACATGGGTTTCATTTAATGGTTTTCCAAGGGCATCCAGCCCTGTTACAAGGATCAGGTGGGTTGTATCTTTCGGGACAACAGGCTCATGAGAAGCCGTGGCTTTAATGGGTTTTTGCCTGGCCCCGTCCGCCTCCACAATGATCCAGTCAAAAAGGCCGGCCCGGCACAATTGATCAATGTTGTCCGGGGCAAATCCGATGAGTTTTCCCGTTGCCGGATCATATTTTTTACCCGCAGAAAAATGAAGAAATTGCTTAAGCCGGGAGGCTGATTTTTTTATAATTTCCTCAATAGAGCTGTCAATGATGGTAAAAGGTGATTGAGAGGGCCCCGGCATAAAAATTTTTGTGGTGGTCGTGGTTAAAACGCTTTTACCGGAATCTGCAAGTTCTTTTGCCAGTCGGAACATAAGACTTGTCTTGCCGCCCGCACCAATGATGCTGATGATGCCTTTGTCCGTCAATTGCAAAGTATCAATAAGTCTGGCTTTCATTTGTCGCGATACGTCGTAATACTGTGTCATGATTTGTCGCAATACTAAACAGCCAGCTCATAGTTGGATTGTCGGGCTGAACCTTTCAATCTGATCAGATTAAGTTCAATTAAATTATTCAAATCACGTTGCAAAGTGCGCCGAGTCACTCCAGAGCAGATTTTTTCAAATTCTGAAATATGTACAGCCCCTTTTTTTATCAATAAATTCAATGCCTTTGCTTGTCTCTCGTTCAAACCCAGGTCTTCCTGACCTTACTCAATTTAATAATGCTCTACAACATATGACACATTCTATAATATACGCAAGAAAAAATACAAAACCAAAGGCCAATCAAATTATTAATAGTGTCCATTTAAACCAGTTGAGTATTCCCTTAGTCAAATAAGGGCAAAAAATCTTTAAACCCTTCTTTTTCAAGGTCTTCTTTTGGAATGAACCTTAAGGATGCCGAGTTGATGCAATACCTTAATCCTGTGGGTTCAGGGCCGTCATCAAACACATGTCCCAGATGGGAATCTGCTTTTTTGCTTCGAATCTCAACCCTCTTCATAAAAAGGCTTTTGTCTTCTATCTCCTTTATGGATTGCATGTTTACAGGCTTTGTAAAGCTTGGCCACCCAGTACCGGAATCAAATTTGTCCTGGGAAGAAAACAAGGGTTCATTGGAAATAATGTCCACATATATACCTTGTTTTTTATTGTTCCAGTATTCATTATCAAAGGGCGGTTCTGTTCCATTTTTTTGGGTTACTTCATATTGCAGTGGGGTCAGTTTTTCAATGGGACTTAAGTTGCGAGGCATGTCTGTATCAAATACATGAGCATTATCTTTCCATTTTTTGTCAATAAATTTATCCCTTCCAGAGCCTGCCCGGTAAAATTTGTATTGGATGGGATTTTTTTTATGGTAGTCCTGATGATACATTTCTGCCTCATGGAAGTTTTTAAATTCAAGTATCTGTGTTGTCACAGGTTTGTCAAAAATTCTTGAACCATTTATTTTTTCTATGACTTTTACAACGTCTTTTTTTTGCGTGTCATTTTGATAAAAAACAGCAGACCTGTACTGGTTTCCCCTGTCAACAAAAGACCCGTCAGGATCAGTGGGATCAATCTGCTGGAAAAAAATCTTGAGCAGTTCCTGAAATGTGATGATATCAGAATCAAATGTCACCTGGACAGCCTCATAATGCCCTGTTGTGCCTGATGTGACCTGTTCATAAGTCGGGTTGTCCATATGTCCGCCCGTATATCCTGAAATGACATCGATAACCCCATCAATTCCTTCAAAAGCAGATTCTACACACCAGAAACAACCGCCTGCAAACACAGCAGTTTCAAGATTTTTATGATTCATCTTAGTTCTCCTTTGGTTTAATTGTCCCAATGCGGGTATTATCTGAATCAAAATGCCTGCAATAATTAACATTGCAGGTATCCAATAGATTGTTTTTAATTTTTTCATTTGGCCACCTCATAAAATGCATTATGGTCTAAACTGAGTTTTGCATTTTTTATGCCACATATAGAAGTCGGATAAGTTTAAAGACTCAACTTTCGCAACTCCGAAAGTTGACTTAAAGACTTTTTTCAGCCTTGATAATGGCAAGAAGACCGGCATGAAGGTTCTGAATGATCCCGGATTCTGAAATCCCGAGCCTTTGACGATTGCTGATATCAAATACAGCATTTTTGATTTTTGTCTTTTCCCCGGATGTACCCCTGATCTGCAGGTTGCAGGCCTGGGTGATATTTAAAAGGAGTTTTTTTTTGTGTTCAAGTTTTTTAAGTTGAATATGGACCCCGGCCCTCATGGATGTACCAATGTTTGTGGGGCAGGAAGTAAGGTTCCCATATCTCTTGTCCCAGGCAAAATCAAGATGTTGGTTTAATGCTGAAATACACTGGCAGAGACGGTTATAAACCTTTGAAAGATCTGATGTTTTTTCCAGGCTGATGATTCTTAAATGATCTTCTTCATTTACCCAGACCATCAGTTTTTGATCAAAAGAAAGATATACGCCCCTGCCCTTTGGAAAATCAGAATTGATTCCTGCCGCGTCCTGGAACCTGTCACCTTTTTGGAACCAGAAATTTTTTGTTTCAAGCTGGTTTAATTTTTTTTTATCAGAATGTTCAAAAGAATAATAATTCCCCTCAAGATTGCCGCTTAAATAATTTAATACAGCGATTATTTTTTTTTCCAGCGCATGGCGTTGTGATAAGGCGATATGGCAGGGGAAGCTGAAGCTTTTAAGATTTCTGGCAACTCTTATCCGTGTGGACTGAATATATTTTCCTTCCGGATCAAGCACAGGAAGGTTAAGCTCTCTGATATCTGATTTGTGTTTCAAGTTTTCAAGTTCACCATGGTATTCCTGGATAATTGGATCAAAAATAGGTGAAAATGTTTGATAGGACTGGCTATCCCCTGCATAAATACCAATGGTGCTGTCAGGATTTTCAAGCCCTGAATGGATAGCCTTTTCCAGGGTAAACCCTGAATCAGTCTGTTTATGTTCAAGGGCTTTATAGATTTTGGAGGATAAATGTTTTTTTACAAGACTATTGGATTTTTCTAGAAAAACAAAGGAATTCAAAAGAGGTTAACTCTCTATGGAAGAGGCCTGGGATGAGATGCCCCTTGCAAGCATTCTCTGGATTTGATCCAGAATAAGGCAGTCTGAATGACAATGGGGAAGTCGGGATTTATTCTCACACTTCAGACACGGGCTTTTTATTAAGTACCCTATTTCAAAATCAAACAGATCTCTATTAACGATAATTTCCATGGCAAAATCTTTTTTATTTATCAGTTAGAATTTGTTTATAGCAATTAACAAAAAGATCGTCAATATCTGTATCGATTATGGTCGAATATGTTTTCCCAGACCAAGTTTTCCACAAGGACTATTCATGATTTTTTGTCACTGACAATAAAATTTTAAAAAAAATAGTTAACAAACCATTTGTCGGAAATGCCAGGATTGGCATTTTCGACAAATGGTGATTTGCACCAAAAAGATGCCCTGCAAGGTTATCCCCTGCTTTTTTCATTTCTTGACACTTTATTTTTAAATATTATGTTTGGTAAAATTTAATTTAAGAATCAGATTTTGTCACGATTAAATTTAAATCATAAGGGCATAAAGGATTATGGAACAGTTCAAAGAATCAATAGAGAAAAATCATCTGTTAATCAGCAGTATTCGAAATGAGATCGCCAAGGCCCTTGTGGGTCAGGAAAAACTGGTGGACAGTCTTTTAACCGGGCTTTTAACAGGCGGGCATGTCCTGATCGAAGGAGTTCCGGGCTTAGCCAAGACCCGTGCTGTAAAAACACTTGCTTGCTCTGTACAGGCACAGTTCAAGCGAATCCAGTTTACCCCGGATCTTCTTCCGGCAGATTTAACGGGTACTGAAATTTATCGCCCTAAAACAACTGATTTTATCACCCGAAAAGGGCCATTATTTAATAATATTATCCTGGCAGATGAGATTAACCGGGCACCTTCCAAGGTACAGTCCGCACTTCTTGAAGCCATGGAGGAAAAACAGGTGACCATTGGGGATCAGACATATCTTCTGCCCAGCCCGTTTCTTGTTTTAGCCACCCAGAATCCCATTGAACAGGAAGGAACCTATCCGCTGCCCGAAGCCCAGGTTGACAGGTTTATGCTTAAAGTGCGGGTTGACTACCCTGACCGGGCCCAGGAACTTGAGATTCTTAAAAAGAACAGTTTTCAAAAGCCTGAGGCCATTAACCCGGTTATCACGTGTGACCAGATTGCCGCCATGGGTGAATTGATTGATCAGATCTATGTGGATGAAAAACTTAAAGAGTATATTGTGGACCTGGTATTTGGAACGCGGCAACCTGAGAAATATGGGATGAATGTGGCCCAGTATATCGAGTATGGGGCATCTCCCAGGGCCAGCATTTTTCTTGCAAAAGCCGCGCGGGTGAATGCATTTTTGCAAGGCAGGGCCTATATCACACCCCAGGATATCAAGATTGTGGGACCGGATGTATTGCGCCACAGAATTATTTTAAGTTTTGAAGCCGAGGCAGAAGATATCTGTACGGATGATATCATCCAGACTCTTTTTGACTCCGTTGAGGTGCCCTAGAGGGGGTAGCTTTAAATGATTCCAGCAGTCATTATTAAAAAAATAAAACGAATTCATATTAAATCCAGCCGTTCCGTAAACAATATAATGGCCGGTCAGTATAAATCCGTGTTTAGAGGCTCTGGTATTGAATTTGAAGAAGTCAGGGAATATGCGCCCGGCGATGATGTCAAAACTCTGGACTGGAAGGTTTCAGCAAGGCTTGGCAAGCCCTATATCAAGCTTTACAAGGAAGAGCGTGAAAGCATTGTCATGTTGCTGATTGATATGAGTTCATCTTTAAAGTTCGGTACATTTTCAGGGCCGAAACTTGAAAAAGCGGCTGAAGTGGCATCCGTTCTTGCCTTTAATGCCATTAAAAACAATGATAAGGTGGGTGCAATTTTTTTTACTGACAGGATCGAAAAATATATACCGCCTAAAAAAGGCTCAAGCCATATCTGGCGTGTGATAAAAGAGATATTCACCTTTTCACCCCAGGGCAAAGGCACTGATATATCAGAAGCGTTGGACTATATGGCAAAAATATCCAAGAAAAGATCTTTTGTTTTTATCCTGTCTGACTTTCTGGATGACGGCTATTTAAAAAGTCTGAGACGAATTGGCTCCAGACATGAGGCTATCGGGGTAATGATTTATGATAAAGGGGCATTTGAACTGCCGCAAAAAGGCTTCATTAACCTGTCTGACTTTGAAACGGGCAGGCAAATCATGTTTGATGCATTTAATAAAAATACCCGGAAAGAATTCACATCCATAAAAGATGCAGCACACAGGAAAACCATGGATATTTTTTTCAGGGCAAAAAGCGATGTGATTGAACTTGAAACGGCTGCATCTGTATCTGATACCTTGTTGCGATACTTTAGATTCAGGGAAAGGCGATTGAAATAAATGCAGGATATTCACGATATAAGACCTCCTGTTCAGTTCGGGTTTGATCCCGGGCTTCTTAAAATCATCCTGATGGTATCAGGAGTGATCATTTTTCTTGTCCTGGCGTTTTTTCTGATCAAAAAATATTTGAAAAAAAGAAAAAACATAAAAGGCATGATGTGTCTTCCTGCACCCATGGCGCCCTGTGAGGCCGCATTAAAAGAACTTGATCTTCTTTTAATGCGGCAGATGAATGATCCAAGGCTTTTTTATTTTGATTTGACATCTGTTTTAAGAAAATATATTGGCAGTTCCTTTGGCATCAATGCTATTGAGATGACCTCCCAGGAATTTATTCGAGGCATCAACAACCTTGATTTTGATAATGTGGTTAAAAAAGATATTACACGATTTCAAAAATATTGTGATCCATTTAAATATGCAGGACTTGTTCCTGAAAAAAATTTGTTGATCCAGGACATTTCTTTTATCAAAAAAACAATTCTTCAAATCCAAGAAAATCTGATAAAGAATAGGGAAAAACAGATGGAAACACCTGAGGGGAAACAATAATGTTCAGATTTGCCTCTCCTTTGTTTTTATTGTTGCTTTTTGTGGTTTGCCTTGGCATTTTTTTAAGGCGCAAAAAGAAAAACACGGACACGGGTACAATAAAGGTGTCCTCGCTAAAAGATCTTGATACGCTTTCCCCATCTTTTATGGTAATGGTTTCAAAATTTCTCCCGGGTTTAAAAATATTATCCCTGATCCTGCTTATCTTTGCCCTTGCAAGACCCCAGTTCGGGGATAAGAAAATCAATGTGACCACACAAGGGGTTAATATTATCCTGGCCATTGATCTTTCCGAATCCATGCGGGCCCTGGATTTTAAAAAAGATAATGAGATTATAACACGACTTGACGCGGTGAAAATTGTGGTCAAGGACTTTATAATGAAACGGGAAGGGGATCGTATCGGCATGGTGGTTTTCGGGTCAAATGCGTTTACACAGCTTCCCCTGACCCGGGATTATAATACCATTGCCTTTATCCTGGACCGTTTGAAAATCGGGGCGGCAGGACCGAGAACAGCCATTGGAGATGCAATTGGCATTTCTTTAAAACGACTTCAAGATATTGAAAGCAAATCCAATATTATTATTCTGTTAACAGACGGGAAAAGTAATTCAGGTGAGCTTTCCTGGCAGGATGCAGCAAAAATTGCCGCTCAAAAAAAAGTGAAAATTTATACCATTGGTGTTGGAACAAAAGGGGAAGCCCCTTTTCTTGTGGATGGATTGTTTGGTAAACAATATGTGTATCAGAAAGTGGATGTGGATATGGACGCGTTGAAAACAATTGCCGGACAGACCCGGGCCGGCTTTTTTGAGGCAGGGGATTTAAAAGGACTGGGACAGATTTATGAGATGATCAACAACCTTGAAAAAACAAAGGTCGATGTTGAAAAATGGGTGGAGTATAAGGAGTTATATCCCGGATTTCTTGAAACGGGCCTGATATTTTTTCTGATGTACATTGTTTTGATGAACACACGGTTTTTAAGGGTGCCATAAATGAAATTTGCCAATCCATTTTTGTTAAATTTATTATGGGGGTTAATCCCTTTGTCCGGTATCATGGTGTATGGCATCCTGAAACGCAAAAAAATACTTGCCGAATTTGCCGGATCAAATATGATTTCTTTGATTGTTCCGGGTTTTGATCCCAAAAGACGATGGATAAAGACAAGTCTTATCATCATGGCTTTTGGATTTGCCATTTTTGCCCTGTCTGCTCCGCAATGGGGATATCGATGGGA
>JAOZRF010000004.1:11408-12718 GCA_029940245.1 Desulfobacula sp. | reverse complement strand
CTTGACTGCTCAAAAAGTATGCTGGCACAGGATATCAAGCCCAACCGGCTTGAACGGGCAAAAAGAGAAATCATTGATCTTTTGCACATGATGAAATCCGATCGGGCAGGGCTTGTGGCTTTTTCCGGAAAGGCATTTCTCCAGTGCCCTTTAACCCTTGACCATGAGGCGTTTAATATTTTTTTAAAGGTTTTGGAACCCGGGTTTCTGCCCCTGGGCGGGACAAATCTCGATGAAGCCATTAAAGTGTGTTACACTGGTTTTGAAAAAAAATCAGATACCCAGAAAGCCATCATTATTATCACAGACGGCGAAACCACCCTGGGGGATGTGGAAGATACTGCCAAAGAAATGGTCAAACAGGGGATTAAGATTTTTTGTATCGGGGTGGGAGACCTGCAGGGCGCACCCATACCCGATGAAAAGGGCGGCTTTAAAAAGGATGGTTCCGGCAATATTATTTTATCAAAGGTGGATGAAAAAGGTCTTGAAAAACTGGCTGATATAACGGGTGGAACCTATGTCAGATCCGTTGCCGGGGACATGGACCTTGATCTGATTTATACGGATAAAATCCAAGGGACAATGGAAAGCAGGACTTTGACATCAGGAAAACAAAAGATCTGGGAAAACCGGTATCAATGGTTTTTATTTCCCTGCATTTTATTGTTTTTCATTGAATTTTTTTTATCTTCAACAAAAAAATTAAAAGGATTGCCAATCATTGTTCTTGCAATTTTTTTGAGTATTTTTGTTTTTCAGAATAAACCGGCCTTTGCAAAAATGGTTTCTACAAGTGTAAACTCCGGTATAAAAGCGTTTAATGAACAAAAATATGAACAGGCTAAAACGCATTTTATTGATGCCCAGCTTAAAGATCCGGAAAATGCAAAGCTTTATTATAATATCGGGGCGGCAGCCTATATGAATAAAGAATATGACCAGGCCAAAAAAAATTTTATCCAGGCCTTGAAAACAAAAGACACAAAGCTTGCCCATGATGCTCAATATAACTTTGCCAATACCTGTTATCGAATGGGAGACCTGGATGAGGCCATCAAGGCCTATGAAAAGATCATGAAAAAATTTCCTGATGACACCCAGGCAAAGGAAAACCTGGAATTCGTCAAACAAAAACAACAGGAGCAAAAAGAACAGAAATCCAAATCTGATAAAGACAAAGACAATAAAGACAAAAAGAATAAAGACAAAGATAATAAACAAAACAAAGATAATAAACAAAACAGAGACGAACAAGGGCAGAACGCAGATAAAGATCAGGACAAGAATCAGGACAAGAATCAGGACAA
>JAOZRF010000004.1:6334-11308 GCA_029940245.1 Desulfobacula sp. | reverse complement strand
ATCAGGACAAGAATCAGGACAAGAATCAGGACAAAGGTCAGGATAAAAAAGAGCAGAACAAAAATTCAGACCAGGACAAAAAACAGGGCCAGGAAGCATTTCAGCCCAGGGAAGATAAGACGGCACCTCCTGAAGACAAACAGCCCGGACAGGCAGGTCAGGTTTTGGAGAATATGCTCAACCGCCTTGAAGACAAGCCTGGAGGGGCAATGATGCCTGTAATACAGGGACAACAGGTTGAAAAAGATTGGTAATGATATGAAATTAAAACAGATTTTTTTAATCTCTTTGGTGCTGCTGGTTATTTTGCCGGCCACAGGTTTTTGCTTTGATGTCACGGCCCATGTTGACAAAAGCAAGATTTCTCGGGAAGATTCAGTTCTTTTAAATATTGTGGTAAAAGGCGGCAAAGCAGACCTGGATCTTTCCGGGATCAAGGATTTTAAAGTGATATCCAGGGGTTCTTCTTCAAGTTATAATTATATTAATGGCAAATCTGAAAGAAAGGCAGAATATCATTATATTCTGATTCCCTTGAAAGAAGGTGCCTTAAAAATTCCTGCCATAAAAGCTGTCATGGATGGTCAAACCGCTTTTACAGAAGAAATAGTCATTCATGTGTCAGATCAGGTTTTAAAACCGGATGATGTCAGGGATTTGTTTGCCACATCAGAAATCGCAAAATCCCGCATTTTTGTCGGTGAGCAGACGGTGTTCTCATTAAAGTTTTTTACCTCAAAAAGATTGTCAGGCTTGGGATTTGAAAAACCGCCGGAATTTAAAGGGTTTTCATCAAAGCCATTTGAAAAGGAAAAAAATTATACCCAGAACATCAATGGGATTCTTTTTCATGTGACCCGGGTTGATTATATCATTATTCCTGCAAGCCCTGGAACATTTACTATTGATCCTGCTGTTCTGATTGCCAGGGTGATTGTAGAATCAAAGCGCGATTCGCGGTTTGACTCTTTTTTTAATGACTCGTTTTTTGCAGCAAATAATTTCAAGCCTGTCCGGGTGATGTCAAACCCTGTGGAAATTAAAGTCGATCCTGTTCCCCAATACCAGGGTAAAGAGAAATTTTCAGGACTTGTGGGCCGATTTGAGATTAAAGCAGATATTGATCAAACAAAGCTTAAAGCCGGAGAGTCGGCAACACTCACCATAAAAATTTCAGGGTCAGGAAATATAATGGATGCAAGTCTTCCGCAAATGGATATGGACCAGGATGATTTTAAGGTTTATGATGACAATCCCGTTGAAACCATTCATTTGACGGAAAAAGGATATAAAGGATTTAAAATATTCAAGAAAGCCATTGTCCCGGTCAAACCCGGCAAATTTTTAATCAACCCGGTTTCTCTTGTTTATTTTGATGTGGATAAAAAGGATTTTCAAAGGATTTCAACAAAAAAAATTTTGCTGGATGTCTCGCCGTCTGAAGAAATGCACCTGGCCGCAAATCCATTGAACAGCACTATTGATAAGACAAAGGATAAATCAATTGTTAAAAAAGAGGTTTCCCTTGTTAATAAGGATATTCTGGAAATTAAAGAAGGGCTTGATGTATTGGAGAACTGGCAGGAAATCAATCCTTTATTTTTTGTTTTATTGATGTCAATCCCGGCAATTTTATTTTCAGGCCTTAAATTGTTTATCATGACTGCAAAAAAGGATTTGTCCGTTGAAAAGATAATGCAGGAAAAGGCAAAATATCATCTTAAAAAGGCTGGTAAAATGGATCCTGGAAATAATGATTTTCTGGGACATCTTTATTCAAGCCTGGTGGCAATGATTTTCGGCAAAGGGGGGAAAAAGGGGGAGAGTATCACCATAACTGAGGCCCAAAAGATCTTAATTGCTGCAGGAGTTGATGACAACCAGATAGACCGGATCACCAATCTTCTTGAAAATATTGAATCTGTTCGATTTGGAGGGAAAAAAATTAATGCAGATAAGGCAAAATCACTTTTGGAAGAAACAAAAAAAACACTGAAACTGCTTTGTCTGGCAGTGATCTGTCTAGGAATTTTTTCCATTATTCCTCAAAAGGCAATTGCCGGTTACAGCAACACATTTTCAGATGGGATTAAAAATTATAAACAAGGTGATTTCAAACAGGCAGCCATAAATTTTGAAGCCCTTGCAAAGAGCAATATTAAAAACCCCTATCTTTTTTATAATATTGCCAATGCCTTTTTAAAAGCCAATGATATCGGTCATGCCATTTTATGGTATGAACGGGCAAAGATTTTAATTCCCAATGATCCTGATTTGAGATTTAATCTTGCCTATGCCGACTCCCTTGTAAAAGATAAGAAAGAAGAGGTGATGGATATCATGGATGTTCTTTTCTTCTGGGACAAATTGATTGCCTTAAAAACAATTCAGATCGCATCTATTTTCTTTTCTTTTGTTTTTTTCGCATGGGCAGCCATAAGACTTGTTAAAAAACAAAAAATCTTTTCAGGAACCGGTATCATCCTTTGCTCTTTATTGATTCTGGTCACGGCCATTACCTGCATGAATTACTATAAAGACGTTGCAGGGAAGAATGCTGTTATTGTCCAGGAAGAAGTGGCCGTACGATCAGGCATGACAGATACCTCTACAAAATTATTTGATCTTCATGCCGGAACCAGGGTCAGTGTTGAAGATATAAAAGACGGGTATCTGAAAATACTGTTCTCAAAAGGCAGGATCGGCTGGGTAAAGGCTGACCAGGCAATTATTATATAGTGCCTGAACGAAAAGCCAGGGCTTTTTCCAGCAGGCTGTTGATATGGTTTACATAATCTTTATTCCGGCAGGGCTTTGACAGATGATCAATATGGGCATCTTTCAGTTTCAACTTTTTTATGGACTCTAAAAATTCAATATTGCCGGAAATAAAGAGAACCGGGATATCCGGATCTGTTTTCCGTATATGATGATACACAGCAATGCCATTGATTTTCCCTGGAAGGATATAATCCAGACTGACCAGATCATAGGTGTTTTGATCAAATTTATCCAGGGCCATCTGCCCCGTATTTGCCATGTCAACGGTGTGGTTACAAGGGTCCTGGGATAAAATTTTGGTTTGTACGCGGGATATGGTGGATTCATCCTCCACAAGCAGAATACGTTTATCAGAAAACCGGATATTTTTCTTAAGTTCTGCTTTTTCCTGCGTTGTTAATTCTGTTTTAATGATGGGCAGGCATATTGTGAATTTTGTGCCGCAATTCACGGCTGATTCGACGGAAATACTGCCCTTGTGCTGTTCAATATATTTTTTTACGTTGGCCATACCATAACCTGTTCCCTTAATGGATCCTTCGTAGGAACCAGTTACATCCATACCGCCTTTTAAGGTAAAAGAGGGTTCATAAACGGCATCTATATAATCATCTGGAATGCCGCACCCATTATCCTCTATTTCAAAATAGATATGGTCATCAAGCGTATAGGTTCTTAAAGTGATTACAGGATGTTCAGACAGGCTTGTGGCATGGATTGAATTCTGTATCAGATTGATCAGCGCATGCTCTATCATTCCCGGATCAGCCATCAGATCAGGCATTTTGGGCTCATCTTCCCGTTTCAGTTCAATGTTTTGAAGATCTTTTCTTAAAAGATCAAGAACCAGATCTATTTTTTCGATAATATTAAAAAATTCCTGCCTGGGCTCCTGATCTTTGGCAAAGGCAACCAGATTTCTGGTTAAATTTTTGCCTCGCAGGGTCTGTTCAAATATTAATTCAAGTGTCTTTCTTGTCTCTTCATCGTTGCAATCCATAAGAGACAGTTCTGTATTGCCCATGATAATGCCCAGAATATTATTAAAATCATGGGCCATTTTACCGGCTATCTGTCCGACCAATGCCAGTTTTTTCTGTTCTCCTGCAAATGCTTGAGCCTTTATTTTTTCTTCCTGGGCCTGTTTTAACTGGGTGATATCATGGACAACAACCCGGGCTTTTTTTAAGTTGCCATTTTCAAAGATAAAATCATTGTTTAAAATAACATTTATTTTTTGTCCATCTTTTTTAAGAATCGTGTGTTCAACAGTGGGAATCACTTGTTTCCCTGCCAAAAGCATTTCAAGCCTTTTAAGATATACGCTTTTGCTTTCTTCCGTCAGCAGATCAAGCGGGTCCATGGATAATAATTCTGGTTCTGAATAACCCGTATATCTGCATATTATATCGTTAACACGAATGAATTTGGCTTTTTCAAAATCAATTTCATAGATCCCGGCCGGAGCGTTCTTGAAAATGTGTCTGTATTTTTTCTCGCTTTCCAGCAGGGATTCTTCCGAACGTTTGCGGTCAATGGCAATGGCCATCTGATCAGAAACAGCGGAAAATACCTGCAGGTCCTGCTCATTGTAAAGGTCTGGAGTGACGTAGCTCTGGACAGCAACCACGCCGATCACCTCATCCTTGACAATTAAGGGAACGCCCATCCATATAAGGGGTAAAGGGCCCCATACCCTGTTTTGCTCTGCCAATTTTTCAAGCTCTCTTTTTCTCAATAAAACCGGCCTGCGTTGGGAAACGACAAACCCCGTTAAGGAGTTCTCTGTATCAAAATTGGTAATGGGAGAAAAATCATCATCTGTTGTATCCAGATGATATGGAAAATGCAGGGTGTTTTTTTTAACGTCCACCAGGGCAATAAAAAAATTGGCGGTATCAATAATGCTGCCCAGTGAATGATGGATGGATTCAAACAGATCCGTTAAATTTTGGGTGGTGTTTACAGCACTTGAAATGGCAAACAAGGCTTTGTTGATTTTTTCTGCTTTTTTCTTTTCAAAAACTTCACGGCTAAGCCGCCGGTTCCAGAATAAAACAAAACCAATAAAAATTAATACAAGGCCTGCAATGATGATACCCCATAAGAAGACGTCATTTTTTTTGATCCCATATTCATACCGGACGGAAAGCCATTTGTTTTGAATCCGGGAATGCTGCTCAGGCGATATCA
>JAOZRF010000004.1:0-6324 GCA_029940245.1 Desulfobacula sp. | reverse complement strand
CAGGGATTTGTCTATTATGCCCAATAATTCAGGCAGATCCTTGCTAACCGCCATATACAGATTGTAATATTCATAGCGGGTTGGTGCGGCAATCTTAAGATTAGTCAGACCGTGTTCCTGAATCAGGTAAGTGGCAGATGCCAGGTTTTCGATCTTGGCATCAGCCCTGCCGAAAGATACGGCTTCAAGTCCTTTGAGCGGGGATTCGACATAATAGGGGATAAAATCAATCCCATCCCGTTTTAACCATTCATCAGTTGAAATCTTTTGTATGATTGCTAATTTCCTGCCCGTTAAATCTTCAATCCCACGGATAAACTGTGTGTCTTTTCTGGTAATAATGACCAGGGGAAATGAAAGATAGGGATGTGAAAAATCAAGAAATGCTTCCTGTTCTTCGGTTTTGGCAATACAGGGGATCAAGTCGATCTCACCTGATGCTGCTTTTTTTAATACCTCAGGCCAGGGCAGGTTGTTCAGTACATTGACCTTTACCCCCAGGGAATTCATAATCATCGTGATATAGTCGGCTGATATGCCTTTGAGGTCATTTTTGTCGTCAAAAAAATGAAAGGGTGGAAAAGACTTGGGCCCTCCTATATTTATGGATGAATGGTTTTTTAACCAGGCGTTTTCTTCAGGGCTCAACTGTATGTTTAACTGGGTTCCGAAACATGGGATTGTGACCATGATACATGCGATAAAAAGGAAAATAATTAAGGTGTTGCGTTTCATTTGATTGTCAGCAATCCCTCTGTAAGTGGGTGAATATACCATTTAATCCCAAGGCAAATCATTCTACAGGATATTGAGTTTTAAAACAAATTAAATTTACAAATACCCTTAGATGATCCATTTAAGTTCTCAAAACCATCATTGTCAGACGTGAAATACAGATCAATTCATTTTTTTCATTTTCAATGGAAATATCCCATACCTGGGTTGTCTTTCCCATGTGAACCGGTTTGACAACACCTTTTACCTGTCCTTTGGTAACGCTTTTCAGATGATTGGCTTTTATTTCCAGGCCCACACTATACTCAGAGTCCTCGAGTGTCATATGGGATGCAGTGCTGCCCAGGGTTTCGGCCAGGACCACGGATGCCCCGCCATGCAGGATACCAAGGGGCTGCATGGTCCTTTTGTCCACGGGCATGGTTGCGCTGATAAAATCATCACCTTTTTCCAGAAATTCAATGCCCACATGTCCGACAATGGATTCTTTTGTAAAGAGATTAAGGTCTTTTATTGTAAATTCTTTTTTCCAGATTTTTACCATTTTATATCCTCATTTTATCCTGTTGAAGGATTTTTATTTTTTTTAAACCCGTGCGATGCGATTTTTTGATTTTTTTGACCCACCTTAAAACAAACAAAGGGAGGCGGTTTCCTGCTAATTCCGTCCCCCTTATGTTTTTTGCGGCCTGCAAAACCTGACAGCAAACCCCTTATGTAATGGTGTTTACTGTTTCACAATATCCACTTTCTGAATGTAGGAATTCATATAAACCTCATGAGTTGCAAATGGACTATGAGAAAGAGATCCATGAGTAACGTTCAATCCAAACACCATCCAGTCATTCTTTTGAAGCGTCATAGTGCAATCCATATCCATAGTTTCATCTCCCACCTTAATCACCGAATTCCACGTTGGGAGTGAGAGCAGGGGCGAATTGTTCCCGGCGTAGTACTCTAAAAACGTTCTATTATTCCAAAAATTAAAAAAATCATTGCCGCTACCCTGGGGGTGCTTCCAATGGGTCAACTTCAACGGTATTGTCGTTACATTTCTATTTTGTACGGTTGCCTTAAGCGTTACAGTATCATCTCCGACATATTGATAAAATCCGTCAACCCAATATTGTCCCCCAACAAGGCTCCCCGAATCGCCAAACCACCAAGGAGCAGATCTCTCCATTTCAGTGGTGATGGTAAATACACCATTTACCCATCGAAAAGAGGAATCCACCCGATTGATGGTCACTCCGTTAGTCCATTCCGCCATGTATTTGTTGGAATTCATATATGCCCAGTATCCTTTATTTAGGGCTTCTGGATTATGCCGGTAAGAAAGAACGGCAAGACCGTAAGCCCGGGTACCGTATTCATCATCGCTATCCATTATGGGATTTTCCTTTTTGACATAATCGAGTGTCCGGTACTTGACGTAACCCGTTGCCAGAATATTATCGAATTCGTTTGGCGGCTCGTATAAAAAGCTACCTTTGATGCTAGCAGGGGCCCGGTACCGTGCAATGGTTTGCTTATCAGCAAATTTAAACTGATATACAAGTAGGGGTATGTTTACTTGAATTTGTTTGGTAGGATTGCCTGAGTAACCCGTGGGCACAGATTGTGTTTTGGTCACGGCAGGGCCAACCAGCCACTCGACATAGTTGGAGGTCGCATAATCCCTAAGCTTTTGATTATTCACAGGGACAAGTACGAATTCATTTGCACCAGGAAGCTTTTCTCCAAGATTACGGATATTGGTAGGCTCGCCGATAACAACAATATTTTTGCCGTACCCGCTTGCACTGTTTGCCTCTCCAATAAGGGTGTCATAGATAAAGTAAGCCCTTTCAAGCACTTCAGAACTGCTTCCATCCAGGTATGAAGCACCGAATTCAGGTTTAGTCGGGTCTGTCCTCGAAATCACCATCAACTCCACACGTTTGACAAAGTCTGCGCATTCACCCTTAAATGTCTGGATATTGTTATTCATAAGAGTAGTCACACTCGTTTCAGAGCCGTTGGGCACATTCTGTTCATTTGCATAGTTGATCATCTGGGTCATCAAGTAAATACCTTTATACCGCTCGGCCACAGTGTACAGATAGGCCGCTTCCAATATTTCGTAAGCCTGAATCAGTGAAATTTTATTTAAATCAAGCTGCTCTTGTGTATCGGTTGCATAGATATCAATCAGGCCTTTGCTGGCACTGGTGTGAGTGCTGATGGCATTGATATGCACATTAAGACCCGTGTTTGCATTCAGATTATTTTCAACGAATGTCTCCAAGTTTTTTGTATAGGTATTCAGAGCATTTGTATCAGTAAGGTCAAGCGTTGCCCTGTTTTGGATTTTGCCTAGAAATGTCTTATACTGGGTATCTATTTGATTGTAATGCTCCCGCATATTGGTATCGATAACCACTTCCATTGTTTGTCCGATTTTAACTGACAGGTCATCGATCTTTCCATCCATTTGAGCCAAGGTTTCTTGAATATGAGTCAGTTCTTCCTTGACTTCGCCGATCTCATCAATGACATCCTGATTTGAAGGCCCTTCAACCAGCCATCCGAGAAGGACACCGGCAACACCTGTTTTGTCTGAGGCAATAAGCTGTTTTAACCCCGGCTGCATAAATTTTTTTGCTATGCCGAATGCAGAGTTGGCGACGGCCCCCCAGGGTACGGCAAACTGAGTCTCCGGAACGAGACTCACGTCCCCATCAATATTTTCATTGTTATGAATTTTTTCAATAATGGTGCTTTTTTTGAGCTTAAATTTGGCATTCAGCGATTGCGCGTTTTTCTTCATGTCATAGACCAGAAGATCACCCAGGTCAATGGTGCCGTCGCCGTTGATATCCTCATTGATGATTTGAGTGACGTCCAGAGTATCCATATAGGTCTCTAGCGCTTCAGGATCTTCAATAAACTGGGATACGTTTAAAAAATAAATTTCAGTTGCCAGCGTTACCCTGAAATTCTCTCCTGCCTCTTTTATGGCGGCTCCTTTTGCAATGGCACAGATGGTGCCATTGTTTTGAGTTTGCACCGCATCCAGAACCCCATCATCATTGCAGTCGACATCATACCCGCCAGTGACCATGTAAATATAGATTTTATCGTCATCGAGATCATCTGTATGAGAGTTGAATTTTCCGATATCGTCATAACTCCCTTCACTGATGGTTATCTCGTTATAAAGAAAAGACATGCTCCCGTCATCATGGAACTCAAAAATAGCAACAGAGGCATCAGCCAGCGGGCCTAGCTGGGCAGTCCCTTTTAACGGGGGAGATATATTTAAAGTATTATCAGAACCGCATGCAGGCATAATACATAAAAAAAAGATCATAAAAATCCAGAAAAATCTTGGTGGTGTCAATGAAATCATTATCCCCCCTTTTTTTTAAAAAGATGATGAACGATCAAACAATAAAAATGTTATTTTCCCGTCTACAGGATTGAAAAATTAATTCCCGATTCCCGCCCTTACTAAGTATGACTTCTATCATGTGAAACTGCTGAACAATTTTGGATTGCTATAATATAAAAATTTTCCTTTTGTCAATGGAAAAATGATAATCAAATAAGGCTCTTCAAAAAATTGTGCCTGAAAAAAAGAAAAACTGGATAAATCTTCACAAGACTGAACATCTGGTGCCTTCTGATCTTTTACAAAGAAAGATCGAAAAATTGTGCAAGAGGTGCTTGCACAAATACCCTGGTATCACAATCCGGTGCTGCTGGTGAAAGAGAAAAATCAAACCCTTGCCAAATATTTGCTCCAAGGGTAAACTAATCCCATAGGTGTGGCTGAATGGGAAAAGCAGATTACCGGTTCATTGCCCAATGATCTTAAATCCACCCTGCCCGCTATAGAAGAAATTGAAAAGGAACTGGACAGGAAAGAACATAGCCTGGATGGGGATGTGTAATATAACAATCAATTTAAACAAAAATAAGTAATGGAGGTGTGTTATGGGAAAAAAAGTCCTTGTCCCTGTGGCCCAGGGTACAGAAGCAATGGAAGCCATTACCATTATTGATGTGCTTCGAAGATCTGGTGCAGGTGTTATTGTTGCATCTGTAGATGAGATTAGTATCAAGGCATCAAAGGAGATTGAATTTAAGGCAGACATACTGATCAAAGACTGTATGGATGAAGTATTTGATTTAATTGTTCTTCCCGGTGGTATCCCCGGAGCCCGGAATCTTCGTGATTCAAAAGATCTTGAGATCCTGTTGAAAAAACAGGCTGAACAACAAAAATATTATGGGGCAATATGTGCGGCTCCTGCCGTTGTTCTGCACCATTACGGCCTGGTCACGCCTGGCCGTGTGACCTGTCATCCCGGATTTGCGGGTCAGATTGATAATGGCAATATTGTTGAAGCAAATGTTGTTGTGGATGGGAACTGCATCACCAGCAGGGGAGCCGGAACTGCCTGCGAGTTTGCATTAAATCTTGTTGAACTGCTCTATTCTGACGAAAAGAAAAAAGAGGTGGCCCAGGGCCTTGCGTTGATGCTGGACTGATGGTACTGGTAAAGAGCTCGGAGATGCGTTTCCAGGTTTTGTCTTGACTAAAATTGATGTTTTCTGATACAGGGGCTGTGTTTGTGTCAAAAACGAAATAAAATGTTAAACCTTAACCTTGGAGATTTTTGATTTTGTTTAGCAAAAGCAAGTTCCTATTTCTTTGGCTGGCGATAGCAATTGTTATGACTCTGGTTGCAACGGGAAGTGCATTGGCTGAAACTCCGCCTGGAGGATTTCAATCTGTTTTCATTCCCGGCGCTTTTTTTTATGATGGTGGTGAGGAAGGAATTTTTCGCTGGAATGAGCAAAGCGACTGGCAAGCGGTTTCAGGCACATCGTTCAAAGGCGCCCAGGCCATCCAGATCAACACCGCCACAAGTGACAATGGGAAAAATTATTTCTTAATTTCCGCCCAGGCAGTAACCATTTGTGAATCTTCACGCTTGAACTTTGTCCATAAAATATCGCTGGGTGATCCCAAAAACAAATGCTCGGTTGAGATGTCGGCCAACGGCGGCAGTTCCTGGACAACCCTGGCTGTTTATACCGCATCAATTACCGACTGGTCCTTTGAAACCATTGACCTTTCCGCTTATGCTGGGCAGTCTGTGCTGCTGCGTTTGAATTATTACCAATACAATTATTATTCATCCTGGACAATTGATGACATCCGGATCACTCCCCATATTGATTCCACTGAATTGCTTCCCCTCAGTTCTTCCTATACCAATACCAGTGTTATCCCCGTCTATCTGCCGGTGGCTTCGCCTGCAGCGGTTTTAGAAATGCGTTTCAGTCAAGACGAAGGTGCTACCTGGTCCGCTTCTCAACCCTATGCAGTAAACTTCACCCTAACGTTGACGGGAGAAGATGGTCTGAAAAACCTCCAGGCGCAGGTAAAAAACAGTAATGAAGAATGGGAGACCCCGCTTTTATCCTCGATTACCCTTGACCAAACTGTGCCAACCAACCCGACGGCAGTCGCCGGTTATGAATCTGAAGCAAAAAAAAATCCCTTGACCAGTTCCGGCTGGGGCAACGCATCAAATC
>JAOZRF010000541.1 GCA_029940245.1 Desulfobacula sp. | reverse complement strand
ATCTATAACCACAATATTTCAACAAAAAAATGAACCGGATTTCACCGGTTATTTTCAAAGTTATAATTTTGTATGAAAGGGAAAAATGGAAGAAAATCCATATCTGAAATCTGCCATTTTAGAAGTCGTTGATAATCAGCTCAAGGCAAACGATCCTCAGGAAACACGGAAGACATTAAAACGTTTAACTGTTGAGGGCTATTCTGAAGATGAAGCCAAGAAGCTTATTGCTTGTGTTGTCACTTCAGAGATGTTTGATATTCTTAAAAAGCAAAAACAGTTTAATCTGGAAAGATTTGTAAAAGCTCTTAATGCTCTTCCAAAGCTTTCATGAGATTGATTTAAAAAAGAAATTATAACCATTTATTTTACTCTCAACCGGGAACCCGGAGCAGCCTTTTTTCATAGGCCATGTCGAGTTAAACGTGGTTAAAAACATTGTCTGCATTGGGTTCAGTAACGCGGGCAGGGTTTTTAATGTTTGGGCAGCTTCCTTCCATACAGGAAGTTTTTTCCAATTATATGCTGGATTACCAGGAAAGGTCGGAAGCAAAAACCGAAGCCAGGTGGATAGACAGGTTGACTCTTGATGGATCATGGTCAGGGAATCTGTTTGATTTTTACAGCAAGTTCAGTTATGACCCTATCAGAAAATGGTACTAGGGTTATAAGCTTGGGTCATAACACTGAGAGCTTGTGCCAAATAACAGTTTTACCGAATTTCTATTGTACACGACTCCGAATAGCAAAGTTAAGGTAGAGATTTTTTTAAGGGATGAAACCATCTGGCTCACACAGTATAAAATAGCCCAATTGTTTGGCGTACAGCGTCCGGCCATCACCAAGCATCTGAAAAATATTTTTCAAAGCAATGAATTAGATGAAAAAGTGGTAAGTTCCATTTTGGAACATACCACTCAGCATGGGGCGATTAAAGGAAAATCACAGACCAGGCCGGTTAAATTCTACAATCTGGATGCCTTTTTTCAACTTAATGAAAAAAAGATCCTGGCCAATGCAGCCCTTGTCAGCGCTGAAATCGCAAAGACATTTGCTGGAAACCAATTTGAAAAATACAGGGTCATTCAGGACCGCCTTTTTGAAAGTGATTTTGATCGAGAGATAAAGCAACTGGAAGGTAAAAAATCATGACTCAACAGACAAGTAAAATTCCCATTTCTTCAATTATCCTTGATGAAGAGATTTACCCCAGAAAAGGGATTGATTACAAGCGGGTGGCTATATTTGCCGAAAACATCAGGGATGGATTCAAATTTGATCCCATTGAGGTGGAGCCCTGCCCTGACAAGCCAGGTTGGTATCGCCTGCTTGATGGGGCACACAGATGGAGCGGTTATAAGTCAACAGGCGTTGAAGAGGTAGAGGCCATCATAAAGGATCTGGATGGAAATGATCCTCTGCTGTATGCTGCCGAAAAAGCCATCGGCCCGAGACAATTGACGGAAGATGAGGCAAGGGATACTGCCCGACGAGCATATGCGGGAAACTCAAGTCTCAGCTCTGCGGATATCGGAAAAGCCATTGGCCGATCAAGGCAGACAGTAGACGCTTACATAGCCGATCTTCGCGCTGTGAACCAGAGGTCCCTGGACATCAAAATATTCCGAATGCACCGCCTTGGCATCCCCCAGGATAGGATTTCAGAAAGATTGGGCCTGGCCCGGACATCGTTTCAATACCATTTGCCGAAAATGCCAGTATTGGCAAATTCGGCAAATGGTGATTTGTCCCGGGGATTCAC
>JAOZRF010000166.1 GCA_029940245.1 Desulfobacula sp. | reverse complement strand
TCCTATTCAAATTCCGTGGTAAAACTGAAAAATTTGAATTTTAAGAAAAATAAAATATGTTATCAAATCTAACCTTATCCCTTATAACTTATCTTTTAAAACAGATTTAATGCTGTTACAAATAGCAAGACAATATTTTTCGATCAAATCCTGATCCGGACCTTCCACCATGACCCGAAGCAAAGGTTGAGTGCCGGAATAACGAATCAACACCCTGCCCTTATCATTCAACTTATTTTCAATGTTTTGAATTGTGTCTGCAACTAATTTATTCTTTATTAAATCAGGAGATGATTCAGGTACCTCTACATTCTTTAGTACCTGGGGATAGACCTTCATAATAGATGCAAGGCTGGATAAAGACTCATTTGTTTCTATCATAACCTCAAGTAGCTTTAATGCTGAAAGCATACCATCCCCAGTTGTATGTACATCTAAAAAAATGATGTGCCCAGAATCCTCGCCACCCATAACAGCACCGGATTTTTTCATTTGATCGAGAACTTTTCGATCTCCTACATCGGATTTAATATGTTTAATTCCCAGGTTATCGAACACCCTGGTTAAACCAATATTACTCATAATCGTACTTACAACTATATTGTTATTCAAACGCCCTTTTTGATGTGCAAACTTTGCGTAAATCGCCAGAATCCTGTCTCCTGTTATCTCGTTACCATTCTCATCAACGGCAATCAACCTGTCTGCATCCCCATCAAAAGCAAGACCAATATCTGCTTTTTCTATCACTACTTGTTCTTTTACCGCTTTTGTATGCTGTGATCCGCATGCTTGATTGATATTTTTTCCATCAGGGGAATCAAATAAAAACTGAGCGCGGAACAATGAGCTATTAAACACCAGATGGCTGATCTTTGATGCTGCACCATTTGAACAGTCAATAATCAATTTTAATTTTTTATTATGTTTCCTTGGGGGAAACTTTGATAGCAAAAAATCCGAGTATCTTTTCAAACTATCTGAAATTACAGATAATTTACCAACATCTCCTTGTGGAACAATATTTGAATTAAGAATATAATCTTCAAGTTTATCTTCCTGTTTATCGGAAAGTTTTTCGCCACTCGCCTTAAAAACCTTAATGCCATTATCCTGATAGGGGTTATGGGAGGCAGATATGACAATTCCAGCACCGGCATTTTTAATAACCGAGCATAAATATGCCACACCGGGTGTTGGTATGACCCCTGCCAGCAATACATCAACACCTGTGGAAGCAACCCCTGCAGCAAGGGCAGACTCCAGCATATCTCCTGAAATCCGGGTGTCCTTTCCAATAATTACTGCATCATGTCCGTTCTCTTTTGAAAAAAATCCAATGGCCTGCCCTGTTTTTAATGCAAGTTCACAGGTTATGGGGTATGTGTTTGCAAGACCTCTGATACCATCTGTTCCAAAAAGTATTCCCATTTATTATTCCCGATTATTATTATTATTCCGGTTAGATTAATAACTTATTAATAATTTTTTGTTCGATATTAAACAACCATTGAATCCCTTTTTCACATTCATTAGTTTTTAAACTCTGGATAAACTTTATATATTTTTTTTCGGTGCGTTTTAATTTTTTTTCAACCATGCAAATAAATTTTTCACCCTCTTTATTTAAATTATTTTTTCCAAGGGATGTGCTAAAAAAATTTTCAGCCGATTTAAATTTATCCATTGCTTTTTCATGAATTAAAATTGGGCTTGATTTTTTGTCTTTTATTTTAGAAAGAAGAATTTCCTTTGACAGATTTAATTTTTCACAAAAAATTTTTAACTGATAAATTCTTTCTTTAATACAAAAATCCAGATTGTCCTGCATGCCTTTGATTAAGCTGCGGGAAAATTCATCATAAGTAAAAAGAGGTCGTATATGTTTATACCAGGCTTGTAAAGAAATAAGACCCGCAATATAATAAATATTGTTATTAAAAATATGAGTCACATTTTTATAAACATACAATTGTCTTGGAAAAGATATATCCTTATACCCGCCCCCAAGTAAAATATGGTCATTTTTTAATTCATTTTTTCGGATAATGGATCCAGCCGCTGTAATACAGCCATATCCGATTTTGACCGGTCCCACAAGACCGCCCTGCCCTCCTAAAAAAATCGAGTTAGACTTCAGCATCACACCTTGATAAATATTTCCCATCATTGATGGTGTGGCTTTATCCTGGTTTGGTGTATAATTAAAATGAATAAACGAAGAACCTACTTCAGAGTGGTCCTTTCGACTTGTTCCCCCAGCCATAAAACAATCACAAAAATTAATCAGGCTGCCCAGTGTTACAAAGGGAAATAAAATCGTCTGCTTGAGCCCCACTGTATGGGCTGCATTGGACTCTTCCTCAAATATGGTTCCTTCTCTTACATGGGCTCCGGAACCAACTGAATTGTCTCCGGCAAAAACAGCACCTTTAAAAAAACCGCCCTTTAATTTTGTATTTTCACCAACCAAGGTGTTCTCAAGACTAACCGGTGCTTCATATCCAAGGTGAGCGCCCCTCATAATCAGGGTGTTTTTTCCCATTATTTTAGACCCGGTATAAATCCTGACATCTTCACCTGAAATTCTGTCCGGATTAACATCTTCGGAAATATACACGGATTCAGGATTAGGGATTTTGACTCCTTTTTCTATAAGCACTTTAATAATATTATTTTTCATAAAGATATAAATAATTGTCTATGGGTTGAATTGTCAAGATATTTTCCAAATCCTTTTTATAATCAGGCCTTGACCGGGATATTGGGTTTACGTATGATAGATTAAAGCTTTTCTGCAATTCTTATTTCAACAGGAGATGACCATGGGCCGGAAAACATTCAGCATTAACCTTCATAAGGCTTATCAAAATTTAACAGATCTCTCAAAATCCTTTAAGGACAAAAACCGATATTTAAAAAATCTGGTTAAAAATAGAAACCGGTTTAAAAATTTTTCAATTCAAATCAATGGTTTTTCCTATGATTTTTCAAAACAACGAATGGATAAACCCATTTTAAAAGAATTATTCAAACTTGCCGGTCAAGCCCGGGCAAAAGACAGTTTTTCTCAAATGGTCTCAGGAAAAATCGTCAATGCAACGGAAAACAGACCGGCTCTTCATACGGCTACAAGAGATTTCACCCAGGGCAAGATTTTATTAAATGATATGGATGTCATCTTTGAAATTAACAAAGTGAATAAACAAATTAAAAACTTTATAGAAAAAATCCATAATAAAAAACTAAAGGGGACCACGGGAAAATCTTTTACAGACGCTGTTGTTATTGGTATCGGCGGTTCTTATCTTGGGTGTGAGTTTGTTTATACTGCATTGAAACATGGTATTGAACCCATTATAAATCTTCATTTTTTGCCCAACGTGGATATTGATAATTTTGGACAGATTATAAAAACGATTGATCCTGAAACCTGCCTTTGGATCATTATTTCAAAATCCTATACCACAGTAGAAACCATGGCCAACCTTAACCAGGCACTCTTGTTTTTAAAGAACAAAAATCTTGATCCGGCAAAGCATTTTGTGACTATAACGAGCAAAGGAAGCCCTGGTGATGATCCATCAGGCTCAGGCTTAGGTTCTTTTAATATGTTTGATTTTATTGGGGGAAGATACTCTGTGACCTCTGCTGTTGGGGGACTTCCTTTAAGTCTTGCCTTTGGTTTTGATAATTTTCACCGATTTTTAAAAGGCTGCCATACAATGGATTTGCATGCCTTGAATTCCCCTGAAGAAAACAACATTCCTTTGACAGCAGCTTTAGTCAATATTTGGAATTCCAATTTCCTTGATTATCCTGCCCTGGCAATTATTCCCTATTGCAGTGCCTTATCCAGGCTTTGCCCCCATGTGCAACAATTATATATGGAAAGTCTTGGCAAAGGAGTCACAATTGATGGTAAAATTACAAATCACAAAACCGGGGTAATTATTTTTGGTGAACCCGGAACAAATGCCCAGCATTCATTTTTTCAGCTTGCCCATCAGGGCAGTCCCTTTCCCATTGAATTTATTGGTGTGGTAACCCCTGTTTATAATAAAACACAGGCAATATCAAAAGGTGTTTATAATCATCAGGAATTATGGGCTAATATGATTGCCCAGGCCAAGGGCCTTGCAATGGGAAAAAATGATGATAACAAGGCAAAAAATTTCACAGGAAACAGACCCTCTTCCACCATCATCATAAATGACCTGACACCAGAGAGCATTGGGATGCTGCTGGCTTTTTATGAAGCAAGAACTGTATACGAGGGATTTATATTGGGTTTAAATCCTTTTGATCAATTTGGTGTTGAACTGGGAAAAGTGCTTGCGACCGATATCAACAAAATTTTATCTTGATATCCTGTTTAAAGGATCATTATAAAAACTTATAAATCAGGCTTCCCCAGGTAAGGCCGGCCCCAAGACCCGTAAAAAGAACAATATCACCTGATTTACCGATCCTTCCCTGTTCCATTGCCTCATGAAGGGCAATGGGAATACTTGCTGCAGTGGTATTTCCATATTTCTGAATATTATGAAATATTTTATGATCATCTAATTTTAAAAATTGTCCAAGGGCTTGATTGATTCTCATATTTGCCTGGTGCGGGATAATCAGATCAATTTCATCAAGCGTGATTTGTGCTTTTTCAAGGGACTCCTTTATTACCTTAGGAAGCATCCTTACTGCTTTTTTAAATATGGCAGGGCCATCCATGACAGGAAAATATCTTGGATCATCAAAGGGTATATCTGCAGGAAATCGAACTGGAAGTCTTGAGGCAGGAAGCTCAGTCATTAAGGCATGAGCCAAATTGCCATCGGCATGAAGAACTGATGATAAAAGGCCTGCATCTTTTTTTGTTTCAACACCTTCAATGCATAAAGCTGCTGCCCCATCACCAAAGATAACTGTAACATCCCGCCCCCGGGTTGTTTTATCAAGGCCTGATGAATGCACCTCTGCACCAACCAGAAGAATTTTGCCGGCAAGACCTGATTTTATATAGGCATCTGCAGTGGTAAGACCATAAAGAAATCCTGTACACTGCTGGCGAATATCCAGTGCCGGAGTTGAATCAAGTCCCAGCTTTGCCTGCAATAGACAACCGGATCCCGGGAACATAATATCCGGACTAAGGGTTGCAAATATGATAAAATCAAGATCCTGTGCCGTCCACCCAGCATTTGCCAAAGCTATTTTAGAAGCCTCAAAACCCAGGTCGGATGAACCGGTAGCCATGTTCTGCTCAATCCAATATCTTTGCTCGATACCCGTCCTTTGTTTTATCCATTCATCGGAAGTGTCTAATATTTTTTCAAGGTCATGGTTGGTAATGAGATTAGGCGGTACAAACATCCCTGTACTTTTTATTATACTTTTTTTCATAAAGCTTTCCTTAGTCAAGAGTCAAGAGTCAAGAGTCAAGAATTATCATATTGATAAATAGTTCATTCTGCTATATTGTGCATGGTTTATAGTATTAATTTGTCAATTTGGCAAGAACCTTACATAAATTAACAACCAAAATTGAGCTGATATAATTGTTAACACAGGCTATTATACTTATTCTTGGATTGGCCCTGCTTGGTATCGGGTCCACGCTACTTGTCGAGGGAGCTGCATCAACAGCCATCATGTTTGCTGTCAGGCCTGTGATTGTCGGTCTGACCATTGTGGCCTTTGCTACTTCCACACCTGAGTTACTGGTCAGCCTTGTTGCTGCCCTTAAAGGATCATTCGGGATATCCATTGGAAATATAATTGGCAGCAATGTCATAAACATTGCACTGGTATTGGGGATCAGTGCGGCTATAAAACCGCTTGTGATAAAAAAACAAATTATTACAATTGAAATTCCATACATGTTTTTTGTCTCCTTTATTTTCTGGCTGCTTTGTCTGGATTCAAATATTGGACGTATGGATGGAATTATTTTATTCTCTTTATTAATTATTTTTTTAATTTACAGCCTCACCACTGCAAAAGATAAAAACAATCATACTGATCCAGTGAAACCATCTTTTTTTAAAATTTCAAAAAACTTTTTCTTCATCATAATCGGAATAGTAATGCTTTCTTATGGTGCAAATTTTGTTGTTCAGGAAGCTATCATCATAGCAGAGAAAATTGGTCTTTCCCAAACATTTATCGGAATTTCAATTGTTGCTTTGGGAACTTCTTTGCCCGAACTTGCTACTTCCGCAGTCGCTGCTTTTAAAGGGGAAAGCGATATTTCCGTAGGCAATGTTGTCGGCTCCAACCTGTTTAACATTTGTCTTGTCATGGGAATCGTCGGTCTTTTTAATCCAATGGAAATTGATAAAACGCTTCTTTATTTTCAATTCCCTTTTATGATCTTCATTTGTTCTGTTCTGGGACTTATTGCCTATTTTAATCAAGGCATAAGTAAAAAATTCGGTTATTTTTTTATAAGCCTGTTTATT
>JAOZRF010000165.1:3742-6464 GCA_029940245.1 Desulfobacula sp. | reverse complement strand
CCCAACAACCCACGCCTGACCCCACCCATAATTATAATTATAATTACTGCAATATACTATTTTAAACCGTTTAAATCTTTTAACAGATCAGGATTTGACAAAAGTTTTACACAGGAAAATCTATGCCTGTAAAAAGGCCTCAATCTGTTTTTCGGGCAGGGGTTTAAATATGCCGGCCCCCATGGGCAAAGGGATGCCCTGGGTTTTTAAAATAGATGCCCGCATACAGATACAGGCGCCGAACATGAGATTTAAAGCGATTTGGGCAGTTTTCCGATTTTCATGGGCCTCAAGAAAACTGTCTTTTACCCATTGGTTAAAAGCGCCTATGGCAGGGCCGCACCAGATCTGGTAATCCATTTTCCTTTCTAAATTGCCCTGGATAGCCCATTTGGAAGAAAGACCCAGATAGGATCTGAAAACAAGGGCCATTTTATGTTTTGGATTATCCTTTGCCCTTTGAATTTCTTTCATGTTGCAGGTTTTAAGGAAAAATTCTTTTGTGGAGGTCCAGGCATCTTCAAACTTTGTCCGTAGAATTTTTTCCTGGATTTCCTGTTTTGAATTTTCATCAATTTCATCAAAACTATTGTGAGCCCGGTAAAGCTTAAACAATTTATCAGCCCTCATCGGAAACAGGGTGCCACGTTTTAATACCTGGACTTTTGCACCGATTTCAAACATGTCTGCAGCAGGGGCCATGGCAACATCTGCCTGGGCAGCCCGGCACAGCAGTTTTTTGACATCTTCACAGATATCAGCCTCAACGCAGGATTGATTTATGGAACCTGTGAGTATATAGGCAGCTCCCATTCCAAAGGCGGCAGCCGCGGATTCCGGAGTGGCAATACCCCCGGCAAGCCCTACACAGAGCGGCTCTTTATAATGACAGGTTTCCATGAATTCATTTTTTAATGCAATCATGGTGGGCAGCAGGGTCAGCGCGGGACGGTTGTCTGTATGTCCCCCTGAGTCCGCTTCTGCTGTCAGGTCCCGGGCCATGGGAATATAGGCGGAAAGATCTGCCTCCTCTTGTGTAATTAATCCTTTTTCCAAAAGCTGGTTCACCAGTTTTTCCGGAGGCCGTGCAAAAAACTGCCGGGCAATTTCAATTCTTGATACCTTTGCTATGATGTGATTTGGCGTGACAATCCTTCCCTGGCTGTCTTGATACATCCCTTTAATGCGATAATATACCAGGGCCGGGGTCATGCGCATGAATGCGGCTGCACTGATCCGGGTGATTTTATGCTTTAAATAAAGGTCAACCGTTGCCATTTCATGGTCCGGGTCCTCCAAAGAGTGAATCAGGTTAAACCCGAAAGGCTTATCTTTAAGAGAAGCTTTCAGGTCAATAATATTTTCTTCAATTTTTTGAAGGCAAAGCCCGCCTGCCCCAAAAAAGCCCATCATTCCATTTCGGGCCATGGTTTTTACCATGGCAGCCGAGGTAATACCATTGGCCATGGCACCGGCAATATAGGGGTATGTTAACCCATGCCGTTTTTTAAACCCCTTATCGCCAAGGTTTTCGAGTCGGACAGCCGGCACAAAGGCCTTGATATGATCCCCCATGCCATCCTTTGCACCCGTTGTGAAAAATTTTTTATCTTTGCTTATAAATTTAAGCCCTTCATCCGTCTGGATAGCAAAAATGGGCTTATTCACCTGCATGAGCAGGTCACTTAAATGGTTCTGTATCTCATCAGACATTCCGGTTTCCCTGTAAAATTGAGGTAAGACCCGTTTTATGGGCGAATGTCCTTATACTATAATCTTTATAAAAATAAAACCATTAATCAGTTTCTCGGGTGGTATTTTTGATGCATTTTGACCAGATAGTCCCTTGAAATATGGGTGTAAATCTGGGTTGTTGATATGTCTGAATGGCCCAGCATGGTTTGAACAGACCGCAGATCTGCACCGCCTTCAAGCAGATGGGTGGCAAAAGAGTGTCTTAAGGTGTGAGGGGTAATATTTTTTGATATATTGGTTGCAAGGGCATATTTTTTTATGATTTTCCAGAAAGACTGCCGGGTCATGGGTTTTCCCGCCCTTGCAACAAAAAGATAAGGGGTTGAGAGTTTTTTTAAATGAGGGGCCCGGCCCTCCTTGATCCATTTTTGTGTAATGGTTCTAGCCTTTGAACCTATGGGCACGAGGCGTTCTTTGGAACCTTTTCCCATTACTCTTACAAAGTTTGCATCAAGGTTAATGTCCTGGAGACGCAAAGCAATCAGTTCAGATACCCTCAAACCTGCGCCATACATGATTTCCATCATTGCTGAATTCCTCATCCCCAGGGGCTTTCTGATATCAGGGGCATCAAGAAGAATTGCAACTTCGTCAATGGTCATGATTTTTGGCAGGGCAAGTCCTGTTTTAGGGATATCAATATCTTTTACAGGACTTTTTGCAATTTTTTTTTCAGCCATCAAAAATTTATATAACCCTCGTATGGTAATGATGTGTCTGGCCCTTGATTTGGCTGAAAGACCTTTTTTAGCCAGATCTACCAGCCAGGCCAGCATGACCGTTGTATCCACATCATTTAAATCATGAATCTGATTTTTTTCAAGGAATGTGATGAATTTGGCAAGATCTGATGAATAAGACATAAGGCTGTTATCAGACAGACCTTTTTCAATAATAAGATAATCAATATAATTTTGAGTTAATTCATCCATGTATAGACGGGGTCAGGCTTGTAGACGGGGTCAGG
>JAOZRF010000165.1:0-3732 GCA_029940245.1 Desulfobacula sp. | reverse complement strand
CGAAATCAAGCTTAACTTATTGGCTTATTGAGCTCAATAAGCCAATAAGCCAAGCCTGACCCCATACTGACCTTCCTTTTATGGTTTGATATTGTTTTGCATTATGATATATTCGCGGTATTATTTCAACTCATACGGGATATTTCATTGAATTTTTATATAATTGTGCTAAAGGTATGGGCTTATGACGAATATAATCACAATAGCGGGCCAGAAAGGTGGGACAGGAAAAAGCATTACATCTGTGAACCTTGCTGCATCACTGGCACTATCTGGAAAAAAGACCCTGTTAATAGACTGTGATCCCCAGGCATGTGCCACCCAATGGTGCGGGATCAGGGATTTGGACTATACGTGTGATATCACCCGGGTTTTGTCTGGCCGGGCCAAGGTTGTTGATGCCATTGTCAACACCCGGATCAACGCTCTTAGTATAATGCCTGCAGGATTTAATTTATTTCAGGTTGCCTTGAAACTGGCAAAAAATTCCGGGAATGAAAAGCTTTTGCGCTTTTTTTTAAAGGATATTGAAGATGATTATGAATATATTATTATTGATTCACCATCTTCCTACAGTTTTTTAAGCGTTACGGCAATGACGGCTGCTGACCGGCTTTTGGTCTGCATGTCTGTTCATCACAATGCCATTGAAGATTTCCATTGTCTGCTGCAAATGGTAAAATATATTCGCGTGACCCATGAGGTTCCCTTGAAAATAGCCGGCCTTTTGTTCAACCGGTGTGATACAGCAAAACAGATTGAGTCTTTTATGGAAAATCAGAATTTGTCCGATGCAAAAGAACTGGTTTTCAATACATTTATACCCCACGATGCGGCTATTAAAAATTCCAGGGAATTAAAGATCCCTGTTGCTTTGCACGATATAAAAAGTCCGGCAGCCGACGCATATTTAAGGGCTGCCGGGGAATTAGATTTTTTCTTTAAAGAAAGAGGTGTTTTATGAAATTTATAAATTCTGAGAGCATTAAGGAAAATGAAAAAAAATTTATTGATACAATAAATGCCGCACTGGACTGGGAAGCCATTGGAAAAATGCTGATGGAAAAGCATCATTTCACACTCCGGGAAAAAATAGCGTGTGAAAATGGTGACCTTGTGGTTTATAAGGATACCATTGCCTATAAATTTGATTTTGAAATCAAGGTCCCCTTATCTGTGATGGTTAACCGGCAGGGCGAATGTCTGGAGATTTCAACCTCGGAAAAAGCAGGTGAAGAGCAGGGCAGGGATGATTTATTTAAAAATGTGGATACAGATATGGATGTCAGTATGAACACAGATCCGCCAATGAATCCTGAGCAGGAGCAAAAAGTGGCCCTGATGTCTTCAAATATTGCAGACATGATTTCGGAAATAAACCAGGGGGAAGAATAAAAACCGGAAGACGAATTATAGAAAGGTTAAAAAAAAGAAAACCAGATGGATATATCGTTTATTGATAAAAAACTTGAAAATATTTATTCAAAGGTCTTAAACAATTCCCGTCTTTCAAGGGAGGAGGGGATTTATATTTACAAAACCCATGACTTGATCGGTGTGGGACAGATTGCCGGTCACGTAAGACGTTCTTTGCATGGCAATAAAGCCTTTTATATTTATAATCAGCATTTAAATTATACCAATGTCTGCAAAAACAGGTGCCTGTTTTGTGCCTATGCCCGCGACCGCAAAGAAAAGGGGGCTTATACCTGGTCCATTGAGGAAATAGAAAAAAAGCTTTTAGAACGTATTGATGAGCCTGTGAATGAATTACACATTGTGGGGGGCTTGAATGACGCTCTAACATTTGATTATTTTATTGATCTTTTAAAAACCGTGAAAAAGATCAGACCCAAGGCCACGATTAAAGCCTTTACCAGTGTTGAAATTGATTATCTTTCCAGGCTTGCAGACCTTTCCATTGACCAGACCATTGACCGGCTCAAACAGGCAGGACTTGAAATGATGCCCGGTGGCGGGGCTGAAATATTAAATTCAAGAATCCATAAAGAATTGTTTCCCGGAAAAATCAACCACAAACGCTGGCTTGAGATCATCCGGGCGGTTCATAATGCCGGGATCAAAACCAATGCCACAATGCTGTATGGCCATATCGAAACCATTGAAGAGAGAGTTGATCACCTCATCACATTAAGAGAATTGCAGGATGAAACCAATGGGTTTTCCGCTTTTATCCCCCTGGCCTTTCATTCTGAAAACACAAAACTTAGCCATCTTCCGGCCACAACTGCCGTGGACGACTTGAAAAATGTGGCAGCAGCCCGTCTGATGCTGGATAATTTTGATCATATCAAAGCCTATTGGGTGATGATCGGGGAGAAACTTGCCCAGGTGGCCTTGAGCTTTGGGGCTGATGATCTGGATGGGACGATAATAGAAGAAAGGATCACCCATATGGCCGGTGCAAAATCAGCCCTGGGCCTGACAAAAGATCAGATGGAGAACATGATAACAAAAGCCGGGTTTGAACCCGTTGAAAGGGATTCTTTTTATAATCCTAAAACTTAAAACTATAGTTAAAAAGACCAAAATGAATAAGCTGCATAAAATTATTGAAAAAGTAAAAGCAAATGAGAGAATAGATATCAATGAAGGCCCGACCCTTTTCCAACAGGCGGATCTATTGACCCTGGCAAGCCTTGCCAATCATAAACGCTTTTATCATCACCCGGATCAGATTGTCACCTATGTGGTGGACAGAAATATCAATTATACCAATATCTGTGCCTCGGGCTGCAGGTTTTGTGCATTTTTTGCAGCTCCTGGCAATTCTGACAATCCTGATAGTCCTGGCAAGAACCCGGGATATATTATTTCAAAACAGGATCTGTTTGATAAAATTCAGGAAACCCTTGACCTTGGCGGAACCCAGATTCTTTTGCAGGGGGGCATGCACCCAGACCTTGACCTTGATTATTATATTGATCTGTTAACGTATATTAAAAAAAATTTTGATATTCATATCCATGGATTTTCCCCTCCGGAAATTGATTTTATTGCCAAAAAATCTTCCCTGTCCATTGAAAAGACCCTGGTTATTTTAAAAAAAGCAGGCCTTGATTCCATTCCGGGCGGTGGAGCGGAAATTTTGTGTGATGATATCCGGCAAAAAGTGTCTCCCAACAAGTGCACGTCGGAAGAGTGGCTTGAAGTGATGCGCCAGGCCCATTATCAGGGGATGCGGTCCAGTGCCACCATGATGTTCGGCCATATTGAAAAAAATCACCATATTTTTGAACACATGGATAAACTCAGACGTCTCCAGGATGAAACCCATGGGTTTACAGCCTTTATCCCCTGGACCTTTCAGCCGGACAATACCAAAATCTCCGCCAGGAAAAAGACGGCAGTGGAATACTTAAGGGTCCTGGCAATGAGTCGTCTGTTTTTTGACAATATTGATAATATTCAGGCATCCTGGGTGACCCAGGGAGATAAAATTGCCCAGACTGCACTTTTTTTTGGTGCAAACGACATGGGCTCCACCATGATCGAGGAAAATGTTGTTGCTTCGGCCGGTGTAGATTTTATGCTTTCCAGAGAAGAACTTACAAGATTGATTACAAAGGCAGGCTTTGAACCAAGGCAGCGGGACTGCTATTATAATCTGCTATGACCCAAAATTTAAAAAATTTTATCAGTATTCAAAAGGGCAGTAAAAGAGAACTCCACAGGGCCAGCTGGATAATAAAGGATAGGTTCACCCTGATC
>JAOZRF010000540.1 GCA_029940245.1 Desulfobacula sp. | reverse complement strand
ATTGTAAATTGGGATGATTACCAGTCTCTCAATAAAAAACCGACACCCAGTCCAGCAACCAGGCAACAACCAGGCAACACAAACAATAAAGTAAATAAACTATATACATCAAATTTTAAAAAATTCTGGGTGGATTATCCAAAGAAAGTCGGTAAGGGTGCAGCGTATAAAGCATACCAAAATATTCAAGATCCAAAACCCTCTTTGATGGGTTTTATTCCCATTATTTCCAAAATCATAAGACATTGGCAAATGGTGAATGGCAGGTGCGCTGTCCATTCCATGAAGACAAAAATCCGAGCATGTCAGTAAGCCCCTGGAACGGCCTTTTTAAATGCCATGGCTGTAACGCCCAGGGAGATTTTATAAAATTTTACATGATGAAAACCGGAAAATCTTTTAAAGAGGCCGTTGTTTGCATGTGTGAAGAAGCTGGAATAAAGGCAGTATCTCCCAAACAAGAGAAAAGACGTATTGAAAAAGTTTATAACTATCTTGATGCAAATGGCAAAATCGTATCTCAAACTGTCAGATTCGCGCCAAAGAGCTTCAGTCAAAGGGTTCCTAATGGTAATGGTTGGAATTGGTCGCTAAAAGACGTGAGGACTGTGATTTATAACCTGCCTGATGTGATCAAGGCTGATCAGGTGCTTGTCATGGAAGGGGAAAAAGATTGTGATACTGCCAAGATCTATGGATATGTGGGCACCACAAGCCCAATGGGAAGCGGTAAATGGCGGGATGATTACAGCAAATACCTTTATGGCAAAGAGATTGTTTTGATAGCAGATAATGACGGTCCCGGCATCAGACATATGATGGATATAGGAACCAAGCTCAGAGATCATGCCAATGTCAAATGGTTTCAGTTCCCGGATAATATAAAAATGCACAAGGGTTTTGATTTTACTGATTTTGTAAACTCTTTTGATAATGAGTTTGAGTGCATGAAAACCATGGACGAGCTTATCAGATCGGCAAGGTCTTTTGACCCGGCAAAAATAATAATCCCGGAGCCAGACACGGAAGAGAGCGAAAAAATTAAAGCATGGATTATGCTATCACCCGGGGAGTTTTCAATCAGGGATATTGATTATGAGCTGAATATCAAAACTCCGGAACAGAAAATCCACAGGACAAAAATACTTGAAAAATTTGTAGCTGAAAAAATCCTATTCAGGGAAGGGAAAAAACGCGGATATTATCGACCATATAAATCAGACCTTGAAAGAATGGATTTTAAATCTGCAGACGATAGATTCCTGGATGTCTGGCTGCCATTTAAACTACATGATCTTGTTGGACTGCTTCCTGGAAATATCGTTATTGTGGCAGGTGAACCAAACGCCGGTAAAACTGCCTTGCTTTTAAATCTTATCAAGGCCAACCAGAATAAATTTGATGTCCATTATTTCAATTCGGAAATGGGGGCTGGGGAGTTAAAAACACGCCTTAATAAGTTTGATGATTTTCCATCTTCTGACTGGGGTTTTAATGCTTATAACAGAGATACAGACTTTGAAGATGTGATTTTTAAGGGTACTAAAAGCCTGAACATTATTGATTTTCTTGAGGTCCATGACAATTTTTATCTCATAGGAGATAAAATTAAAAAAATTCATGAAGCACTGGATGGTGGAATTGCTGTTATTGCAGTTCAGAGAAACAAAGGAGCTGATTTTGGTTTGGGTGGCCAAAGAACCATGGAAAAGGCACGCTTAGGGCCCACTCAAAAATAACTTTACATTTTGGAAGCCGATTCATCCTGTCCG
>JAOZRF010000164.1:2667-6503 GCA_029940245.1 Desulfobacula sp. | reverse complement strand
ATTGGAGACTAACTTTCATGGCCTGAAAACGCAAGACTAAACTTTATACTTAAATTGAATTTCTTTGAGTGCCGGATATTCAAATTTATTGGGGACTAAAAATCAGTTTCATTCAATTTTTTGAAAATCTGAGCAAAATTATATAATGAGTTGATACTGAATCTTGCCGGGAGGCCGGGGCATGGGTTGCAGGTAATGGTTGATTGGCCTCCTGTACAGGGTCTTAACGCAGTGGAGCGTTAAGACCGCCAAGTGTTTGAGCGACAGCGAGTTTTGGCGGTTAGCGCAACGGAGGTTAGAACCTGTAAGAAGGCCAATCAGATGAGTCGCAACACATGCCCTGGCCGGATTAACACAAAATAAACATTTTTAAACGTATAATTTTTAAAGATAATCTTTTACAGAGGCTTCTTGAACGATTGAAGGAATGTCGGTTAATAAATTAGATATATTTCCGGGCTATAAAAATGGCGGCGACGGGAGTTTAATAGAATAGAAGAATCAAAAGATATCTAAAAATATTTCTTGCGCAATTTAATAAATTCGTGTATTATTCATTTTTTGATTCTCCATGGCCGGTTATCCCGGTCTTTTTTTATTATAAGGAACCCTATGTCCCAGAACAATATATGTTTGACCTTTGACGAAATGAACCTGAGCACTGCTGTATTTTCTGTACTGCAGAATGTTGGTTATGAAACACCCACACCGATCCAGACCTTAACCATTCCCCATATAATTCAGGGAAAAGATATGATAGGACAGGCAATGACCGGTACTGGCAAGACCGCGGCCTTTGCCATGCCCCTGCTGTCCAGAATTGACCTTGACAACAAACGACCCCAGGTATTGGTGCTGACCCCCACCCGGGAGCTGGCCATACAAGTGGCTGAATCCTTTAAAACCTATGGGGCAAAAATGAAAGGGCTGAACGTATTATCTGTATACGGGGGCCAGAGTTATGGCATTCAGTTGAACCAACTCAAACGAGGTGTCCATGTGGTGGTGGGAACACCAGGCCGGCTCATGGATCATATGCGAAAAAAAACAGTATCTTTTGCAGATCTTTTCTGTGTGGTAATAGATGAGGCCGATGAAATGCTTCACATGGGTTTTATTGACGATGTGGAATGGATTCTAGACAGAACACCGGATAATTCACAAACGGCTCTATTTTCAGCCACCATGCCCCGGCCAATCCGGAAAATTGCTCAAAAATACTTAAAAAACCCAAAAGAAATCATTGTCAAACCAGACTCCAGGGAGCATGACTCCATTAACCAGCAATACTGGATGGTCAACGGCACCAAAAAAACCCAGGCCCTGACACAGATCCTGGAAGGTATCTCATTTGACGGGGTGATTGTTTTTACCAAAACCAAAACCGCCACCCTTGAAGTGGCAAAAGCCCTTGAGGACAAAGGATTCAAGGTAGAAGCCCTGAATGGAGACATTGCCCAGAATGCCAGGGAGCGGACTATCAACCGGTTGAAAAAAGGATATATAGATATTCTGGTCGCTACAGATGTGGCTGCCCGGGGCCTGGATGTTGACCGGATTTCCCATGTGATCAATTATGACATGCCACCCAAGGTGGAACCCTATATTCACAGAATCGGCAGAACTGGCAGGGCCGGTCGCACAGGGGAAGCCATCCTGTTTGTGAACCGGAACGAACGCTGGATGCTCAAGGTTATAGAACGAGCCACCAAACATGACATCAAGGAGATCTTTCTACCATCCAACACAATTATCAATAAAAAACGTATGGCTGACTTTAAACACTCCATCACACAGGTCCTGGCATCAGAAGATCTGAGCATTTTTCAGGAATTGATCGAGGGTTATGCTCAGGAACAGGATATCCCTGTAACACAGGTTGCAGCAGCCCTTGCAAAACTGGCTCATGGGGATACCCCCTTCTTATTGCCTGAGCAGAAAAATGAGAAAAAAACAAAAATCAAAACAGCCAAACTTGAACAACCGAGATTAAAAGAATTTTCCCGGGAAAAACAGATGTCTGTTAAAAAACAAAAACCCAGACAGATAGAAAAGACATCCTCTCAAAAAGAGGCAATTGTCATCCCGCTGGAAAAAGGCATGGAGCGGTATCGCATTGAGGTGGGCCGACGTCATGGGATCAAGGCCGGGAATATTGTGGGCGCTATTTCAAATGAGGCTGGTCTTGACAGTAAATACATTGGAAAAATTAACATTAATCAGGAATTTTCTTTTGTGGATCTTCCCTACGGCATGCCAACGGAAATTTTTACGATGTTGAAAAAAACCTGGGTGAGATCCCAGAGGATGGATATTTCAAAGTGTGCCTGAAAATTGCCAGGAGCAAAAGGGCCTGGTAAAAAGGTTGTGTCTGGTTAAGACGACTCTTTATTAAAGATTTCATTAGAAAGGACCACTGCTTCTGCCACTTCACGTATGGATTTTCTTGAATCCATGCTTCTTTTTCGTATCCAGCCATAGGCTTCATCACCGGTCATTTTACGGTTATGCATGAGAACTTCCTTGGCTTGTTCGATTTTTTTGCGGGCTTCCAATTCTTCCTGGATCACACGGGTTTTTACCATCAGTTCCGTATTGACAATGGCGATGGCAGACTGGTTGGCAACTGCTCTTAAAAGATTGACTTCTGTATCGGAAAAATCATGGGATGTTGCTGTAAAACAGTTTAACACGCCAATGACTTTGTCTTCTTTGGCGATTAAGGGGATACCAACCATAGAGACAAGTCCCAGTTTCCTGGCCATATCTTTTTCTTTGAACCGATCTGATTCTAACACATCTTTTAAAATCAAAGGTTTTTTATGGGTAACAACAAAGCCTACAACACCTTCGTCCAGATTAAGCGCCCTGTCTTTAATATATTCCGGAGAAATGGACTGAGTCGACTTAAGTCGAATTTTGGGCGGTTTTTCCTCTTCATTGACAATCCATAAAGAACAGATCTCAACACCTGTGACCTTGGCAGTTACCATGACAATCAGTTTTAACAGGTCTTCAATAAAAAGATCTGAGGTGATTGCCCGGCTGATGTCGGTCAATGCTTTTATATAGCCGTCATATGTCTGATACTGTTTATCCATAATATCCTTATTTTAATCAAAAATTATATCCCATCGTCAACAGAAAAAATAACAAAAACACTTTTTTATTACATTTTCCTATATAGTGTCTGAGCGAAAACCCCGAAATATAGTTTTTCAATTTTGGTTAGAGATTTGCAACTATCCGAGATTATTTCTTGTTTTTAACTTAAAACCTAAAACTTAAAACCGTGCTTGAACGATGTTTTCGTTCAGGCACTATATAGCTGTGTTGGGAATCAAATCCCATATTCCGCATGGACATGCCCCTTTGCAGAATCCGCATCCGATACAAAGATCCGGGTCTACCTTATATTCAAAATCTTGTTTGTTAATTTCAACTCTTTTTATGGCTTCTTCAGGACAGACGGCCACACAGATGCCGCAATCCCTGCACTGGCCGCATGAAGCGCAATCCTCACCACAATCACTCAGATTGTCAGCATTATTTCTGGGGTTATAATATTCAAGACTGATCCGCTGTTTGTCAATCTGTGGTAAAATGTCCCCGGGATCAGGGCTTTTCCCGGCAATTATCCGGTCGATGCTTAGAGCCGCTCTTCTTCCTGCCCCAATTGCATCTGTAATCAAACCCTGGCCAACAACATCTCCAATGGCGAAAACCCTTGGGTCTGACGTCCGGCTGAATTGATCCACAGCAATAAATCCCTTTTCAAGGATAATTTGCCCATCAAGAAAATCAAGATCCGGAATATCACCGATGGAACTCACTAT
>JAOZRF010000164.1:0-2657 GCA_029940245.1 Desulfobacula sp. | reverse complement strand
AAAGCAGGGCCACCTGAAACCAGCACCAATGCCCTGGGCATCTTCTTTTTCTCTGCCAAAGGCTGCGGGTTCCTGCACATCAATCATGGTAATCTCTTCAGCGCCCAGGCGGTGGGCTTCTGTGGCAACATCACATCCGACATTTCCGGCACCGATGATGACGACTCTTTTTCCGGGTGTGGCTTTGTCTTTTTTTGATTTTTCAAGAAAGTCACTGGCAGACACAGATCGTTCAATGCCTGGAACACTCAAGGATCTTGGTTTTTTTGATCCAGCCGCAATAATGGTAAAGTCATAATCATATTTGATTTTTGAAAATTCCTTACTGGTAATTTCATGGCTTAATTTTATATCTGAAACCACTTCTTTTACACGATTAAGCTCTGCCTCAAGGGTTTCTTTCGGGATTCTTGAGCCGGGAACAACAGAGGTGATTTTTCCGCCAAGGGTATCACTCATATCAAATAATGTGGCTGTATGTCCTTTTAAAGTTAAATGCCAGGCAGCAGAAATGCCTCCGGGTCCAGCGCCGATAATGGCAATTTTCTTTTTAGTTTTCTTAGAGGGTTCAGGCAATTTTACGTTTTCCCCGGCTTTCCCCAGAAGTCTTGCATCAATGGGTGACATGTAATTCTGATGCCTTGTGCATGAAGCCATACACGGGCCGGGGCAAAGATATCCGCAGACTATTGAGGGGAAAGGAGTGTATTCAAGGCCCATGCTGATGGCCTCATCAATATTATCAAGCCTCACCATATTCCATCTTTCCCGGACAGGTATACCCGTGGGGCATGCTGCCTGGCAAGGCGCCATATATTTTCCCTGTTCCCACACAGGGATGTATCTTCTCAAGACTCCTCTGGTAATTAAGGGGATGGCACCTTTTTTTGTTTCCTGGAGATCGCCGATCAGACCTCCTTTGCCAAGTTCCTTGTCCCAGACCTGCTCCCTGAACCGGGACATGGATGGTTTTTCAGGTCCCTCTGCCTTTTCCCGGGGAGATTTTGCTTTCAGCAGTTGCCATTGGGAACGGTCTGAAAATGATGTGAACAGATCTTTTTTATTGATGTTTTCCAAAAAAACACCCAGATTGGTGAAAAGCCAGTTCCATTCTTCATCGCTCAGCAGTGAAAGCCTGGCATCATTTTGCGAAAAGCCTTCTACGCTGCCTCTTACAAAGACTTTTCCACCTACCATTCCAACAAGAGGTCTATACCCCAGTATTTGATCCTGCAGGTCTGTTTCATGACCGCAGATAACGGCTATACCACCGGCCATGAATTCTCCGAAATAATCCCCGGCCGTTCCCAGTACCCAGAGCTCCGGCGGTTCAAATCTCGGATTTCTTTTGGTCATGGTCATGGCCCGGGCACCAATGGAACCGCCAATAAAGACCTTGCCCTGGGCAGCTCCGTTCATGACTCCATTGGAGGCATTACCATGGACAATAATCTCGCTGCCTGCATTGAGCCAGCCAATATCATCTGATGCCGGCCCCATGACTTCAATCCGGGTATTTGCAGTGCCAAGAGATCCTGTTCTTTGACCTGATTGGCCTGTAATCCGGATTACGATCTTTTTGTTTCCGGCATCCCAGAGTCGTCCGCCAATACCATGCTGTCCAAACCCTTCAATTTCAATACTTCTGCGACCGTTTTTAATATGGCGATGAATGATTTCTTCTAAAACCCTGGAAGGAATTCTCTTATCATCTTTTTTACCGGGTATTTTAATAAATGCATCTGTGTTCATTTTTGTCATGACTCCTCTATACTAGACCACATACTTTATACTGAGGCGCTTTGCTGCCGCATGATCATCAATTCCAAGGGCATCGGACATCCCTATGGGAAGAGATGTTGACCGCCCAAGCGGGGCCACGATTTTTTTAAGCTCAATATCAAAGGAAACAAAAAGATCCACGACTCTCCGGGCCACGTCTTCAGGGTCAAGCCTCCTGTAAAGCCTTGGGTCCTGGGATGTAATTCCTTTTGGACAAATACCCAGATTACAGACATTACAACGATCTTCTTCAGTACCGACGCAACCGGCAGCAGCCTGCATTACATATTTTCCGATCTGTACACCACTGGCACCCAGCATGATCAATGCTGCGGCATTGGCAGCAAGATTTCCATTTTTCCCGATACCACCACCGGCAAAAATGGGAATTTCATTTTGCTTCCCGATTTTAATCAGGTTTAGATAATTATCCCTGACACAGGATGCTATGGGGTGACCCATGTGATCCATGGACACGGTATAGGCAGCCCCTGTTCCGCCATCTTCCCCGTCAATGGCAAGGCCTGATGCATAATCGTTACGGGTCAGGTTATTCAATACTGCAAGAGAAGTTGAAGAAGCAGAAATTTTCGGATAAACCGGTACCCTGAAACCCCAGGCCATGGACATGGACAAAATCATTTTTGCCACAGACTCTTCAATTGAATACTGTGTCTGATGGGTGGGTGGGCTTGGCAGGCTGATCCCGGCAGGCACACCCCTGATAGCTGCAATGAGCTTGTTTACCTTGTGCCACATCAAAAGTCCGCCATCTCCAGGTTTTGCACCCTGACCATATTTGATCTCAATGGCGCAGGGATCTTCTTTCATATGGGGAATGGCATGGATAATTTCATCCCATCCAAAATACCCGG
>JAOZRF010000539.1:987-1781 GCA_029940245.1 Desulfobacula sp. | reverse complement strand
GGATAAACCGCTTCTGACCAGCACATCGCCGGTTAAGATAAACAAGGGAACCGCGATCAGGGCAAAGGAGTCAACACCGTCAAACAGGGCCTCTCCTAAAAGAGTTGCTGGTAAAACGTCTGTGGTCATCAGCATGATGACCGAACCTAAGCCCACAACAGCCCAGATCCTTACACCCAGCAGGATCAATATGACCATTCCCAATAGGGGACCGTAAAAGCCCCAGCCAAGAGATATTTCAGTTGTATTCATAAGATGGCTATACATTTTCGGAGTCCTTTTTTTTAATCAAACAACTTGTTGCCTTCAAATACAGGCCTACCGGCTTTCAGATCACTGAAATCCCGTTTTATGGACTGGAGCAATCGCCAAACGATCATGATAAATCCCAGTGGCACTGCAGCTAGAAACCAGGCCTGACTGATCCTCAACCCATGGGTAACTGATCCGAAATGAATGGAGTTCAATACCGGTCCCATGGACCAGTAAAGTGCAATAAAGGAAAGAATCAAAGTAATAATATCCCCGAAAATAAAAACGATAGTCTTCCATCTGTTGGGTAGCAGGGGCAGAATAACATCAATCCTGATATGGGCCCGCTCCTTGACAGCAGCAGCAGCACCGATCCAGGTGATGTAAATAAAGGCATAGCGGGCAATCTCTTCAGACCAGATGGAAGAATAGGAGAGACAAAACCTTCGGAATACCTCCATGAAAACCGCTATGACAATCATGGTGTATAACGGTAAGGTTAGATACCGTTCTCCATTTTTGTCCATTTCTAATAAAAATGA
>JAOZRF010000539.1:0-977 GCA_029940245.1 Desulfobacula sp. | reverse complement strand
ACAATGTTCCACTCTGTCAATCATTACGATCCTGCCGGAATATTAATCTGTCTTCAAACCGGTTGACCTGTGCCGGACCAAACGCTTGAATATCTTTCGATACCCTGGCTGTTTTCGATCCGGCACGGCCTCAACCGAATTTGATCAGGTTAGGCTTTTACGTCATCGATGTAGTAACTGCCCTGTGTGTTGGCTGCCTCAAAAAGTTTGTCAAATTTCGACAATGAACCAATGAGTTCCTTTTTAATACCATCCCAGGCAGGAAGCTGAGCACCCGAGGCCTTGACCCAGGCGTTTTTTTCACTGGCTGTCGGCACATAGAATTCAACACCCACTTTGGTCAGTTCTGCCATGGCATAGGCACGGGCAGCCGGTACTTTGGCATGGTTCTGTCTCATGGTGACTTCGCTGGCATAATCGATACCGTCCTGGATATCCGTGGACAGAGTCTTAAACCATTTCAGGTTGCAGGAATAAACCTGTGAATCCGGAACAGCACCATTGAAAGTCACACTGGAAAGCACATCTTTAAAACCAAAAATCAGCAATGCTTCAACAGAAGGGTCAAGGGCATCTGCAACACCCTGCTTGATTGCAGATGCAGTTTCTCCCCATGCGATGGGGGTCGGGTTTGCCCCTAGCAATCTGTAGAACTGTTGGAGAATTTTGGAACCTGGTACGCGGAATTTAATTCCTTCCATCTGATCCGGGGTTTTGATCGGTCCTTTGATGCCTTTACGAAGAGCAACAACCCTGGGGTCAATATTCACATACCAGAGCGCCTTAAATCCCTTTGCCTCAATTTTAGGATTGATTTCATCTTTCCAGGCCTGGGATGTCACAAGGTTTACAAATTTTTGATTTTCACCACACCAATACGGGATGTTAATCAGGTCAGCTGCCGGCGCAAAAGGAGCAAAATTTGAAATTGAATGTTGGGCGGCTTGGATAGTACCGGTCTGAACTTTTTGAACCAG
>JAOZRF010000163.1 GCA_029940245.1 Desulfobacula sp. | reverse complement strand
AGAAAATTGATAAATATAGAGCCGGATGGCACAAAAAAAGAATTTGTCATGTTTTCAGTTAAAAAAGGTAAAGAAAAAATTGCATCGGTTTTTTTATCTCCTGCCAGTGAAAAGGGGAGAAGTACCCTGCGTATTGGGGAAAACATGTGGCTGTATATTCCGAATGTAGGGAAACCCATCAGAATAACAAGTCTTCAATCTGTTACAGGGGGTGTTTTTAATAACTCTGATATCATGCGGGTGGATTATAATAGTGAATACAATTGTGAAAAAATAGAAACAACAGATAAAGGATACACCCTTTATTTAAGAGCGAGATTAAAAAATGTAGCCTATGAAACCCTTACCATGTTTATTGATTCAGAAAAACTGCTTCCCTATAAGATTGAGGCCTATGCAGCATCCGGAATGTTGATAAAAATTTTATATTTTAAAAACATCAAGGATTTTGGTAATGGTATCATTCGTCCGGAAATTATTGAAACAGACAGTCCTTTGTATAAGGGATACAAATCTTATATTGTTTTTGCAAATGTTAAAAAACGAGACCTTGCCAGTGAAATATTCAGCCTGAATTATATGCATAAAATTGATGGATTAAGACAATAATGAAACCGGTTTTTGTCATTTTGATTATTTGGTTTATGACAGTGTTTTTATATGTAAGTGCGTTTTCAAAAACCAGTGATGACATATTAACTGATCTGGATCTTGGGTTTAAAGTTGAGGAAATTAAAAAAAAACCATATTCCATAAATGCTGAAATTGAAATAACTGAAACCATCAGAGTCCTTGATCAGGATGCGCTTTTATTTAAACAGAAATATCTGGATAAGAAAAAAGAGGATATGGCCTGGCAGACAGATTTTGATTTAACCCTTGAAGGAGAGTTTCAGAAGGATACCATTCGATTATATGGTAGATTTAACAGCCTTTTATATTATAATGAGGAAGAAAATTTTGAATCCCAGAGAAAGGCTGAAGAGGCTTATATATCTTTTCAGCCTTCTTTTATCTGGGCTTTTGATGCAGGTAAAAAAGTGCATAAATGGGGAAAAGGATATGCCTTCAGCCCTTCTGCATTTTTTTCAAGACCAAGAGATATTGATGATCCTGATGCAACCCTGGAAGGGTATTATTCCTTAAGTGCGGATTATATCAAAAGCATGGAAGGTCTTGTTAAAACCATTGCCATAACTCCTGTTTTAATGCCGGTTACCCGGGAACTCAACCATGAAATAAATTTAAAGGATGAACTCTTATGGGGGGGAAAAGTTTATCTTTTTGTTTTTGATACTGATATGGATTTTATGTTTTTAATCAGCGATAATATGGACAAGCGCTTTGGGATCGATTTTTCAAAGAATCTTTCTCCTGCCTTTGAAATTCATGGGGATGCAGCTTTGGTTAAAGACTATCAGCAATATATCATTGATGAATATGGGAATATAAGTGAGCAGGAATACACGGCATTTAGTTTGCTCTTGGGATTGCGGTATCTTTCAAGCCGGGACACGACCTATATATTTGAATATTATCGTAATGGCCAAGGATATTCAGCCCGGGAATATAAAAAATATCTCACATTTATTAAAACTGGATTTGATCAGTATTTGAATACATCAAGCCAGGCATCTATTTCCAAGAGCAGAACAGTTTCAGCGTATTATAATCAACAGGCAGCCATGAGAGGTTATCTGTATCTAAAAGTTTCTCAAAAAGACCCTTTTGATATTTTATATTTTGTTCCGGCAATAACTTTTGTTTATAATATATCTGATCAAAGTGCATCCATAACTCCCCAGTTTACCTATTCCCCATTGACCAATTTAACTTTGGATTTGAAAACACCATTTCTTATGGGGGAAAGCAAAACCGAATATGGTGAAAAAATGAATAAAACCAAATTTGTTATATCCATTAAATATTTTTTTTAAACAAGCCCAGGATTTTTTTTGTAATTGAGATCCCATTGGTATATACTTTATTACTTGATATTCAATTGATATTCAGGTGTGCTTATAATATGATATATGGGATTTTCCCAAAAAATAATAATGAATAATGGAGGAAAATAAATGAAATCATTGATTGTTTATTCCAGTCAGTCTGAAAATACTAAAAAACTTGCAGATACAATTTACAAAAATCTGGAAGGTGAAAAGGATATTTTTCCGGTTGATGCAGCTCCTTCCACCAAAGGATATGATTTAACTTTTGTTGGATTCTGGCTCATGGCTGGAAAACCAGATCCTAAATCCAGTGAGTTTCTAACAAAACTGGGGAAGGATGATCGTTTGTTTCTTTTTGCCACCCATGGTGCAAAAGCAGGATCAGACCATGTTAAAAATGCGGTTGCCCATGCCACTGGTCTTACAAATGGATCATATATTGCCGGTGTATTTACCTGCCAGGGCGAGGTAAATCCAAAAGTTTTGGAAAAAGTAAAACAAAAACCAGAACCTCCTGTATGGATTGGTGATGCCGACCAGGCTGTCGGACACCCGAATGAAGACGATTTAATCGCCTTAAAAAAAATGATCACTGAACTATAATGATAAAAAGGAGCTGAATAATTTAAAACTTTTATTATCCAGCTCCTTTCCAAATGATCTATGCTTCAATTATTCCCTGGATTCAGATAAATTCTTCAACTGGTTTTTAAGTTCTGCAAGTTCTGTTTCAAGCCTGTCCACGCTATTTTGCAATGTAGTTTGATTGGCAGAATCCGTTGCAGGACCGGTCCATCGGCCTGCCCCCAAACCCTGGCCGGGTGCTTCCTGGTATCCTCTCCTGCCACGTTGTCTTCCCATTCCCATGGCATTTCCTCTTCCTGCAAATCCCTGGGTGGCATTGCCACCACCTGTGCAATAACCTCTTCCTCCACCTGTCATGGGACCTTCGTTCATGGGTCCTCTTTGATTAAATCCCGGCATGATATTATCTCCTTTTTAATTAGTTTCTTTTGCCATTGCAGAGGCCTTTCCCTTGACCCCTGCCGCTTCCATTACCTCTTCTTCCATGTCCCCCTCCATGTCCATGACGTCCATGGCCCTGTCCTTTACCATTTATCGTATAACACCCGCCCGTGACTTTGAGGCGGTATGCGTTTACAAGAGCGTTTGACAGATTAAACCGACCGATTTTCAGGATTCGCCCAAAGGTTTGTCTGGATACGTTCATGACTTCTGCTGCCTGGCTCTGATCCAGTCCTTCAAAATCAATGAGCCGGATGGCCTCAAACTCTTCCAGGGAGAGCGTCACTTCTCCTTTTTCATCGACACCTTCAGGCCTGAATTCTTTTATGATCGGACGGGATATGATACATCTGGGTCTTTTGGGTCGGGGCATGTTGTCTCCTTTGTTTTGATCATTTGACTATAATAATAATGCAGTCATGAAACCATGTCAAGCAGAATTATGGTCAAATGACTAAAAAAATGCGGTAAGAAATAATTTTATTTCTTACCGCATTCATTAACAGCTTGATTAAAGCGTTATTTGTATTTTTTTTAGGTTGTGTTTAGTGTCTGACCGAGGCTTTCGTTCAGGCATTATATCAATTCTTTTGTAGTTTTAGTTAGTGTGTGAACACTTGGAAATAAATTTGCGTCCGTATGGGGTAAAAACTGGGCTCTTGTAAATTCTTCCATAAAGGCAGTGTTACTTGAAAAATCAAGATAGGTCATCGAATTTGAAATAGCAATGGCCTGCTGGCGATAGGTATTGGAAAGAAGCGCCATATAAGCCCCTGCTATGGAGCTGTTTCCCATATATTTAAATTTTTCTCGTTCAATATCCGGGAGCAACCCAATGGTTATCGCTTTTTCAATATCAAGAAATTGTCCAAACCCGCCCGTGATAATCATCCGGCTGATACTGGAAAAATCCATCCCAATCTGTTTCAGGAGAATGGTGAATCCAGCATAAACAGCAGCTTTGCTTAGAATCAAACTCTTTATATCAGACTGGGTAAAAATAATATCTTCTTCAGAGTCAATATTTTTCCCAAATTCAAGAATGAATGCCGGTTCTTCCTGAAATAGAATAAATCGTGGATGATTCACATCAATAAGAAATTTCCCATCCTGGCCAATTACTCCCTTTAAAAGCATTTCTGATAACAGATCGATCATGCCTGATCCGCAAATTCCCCGTGCCGGCTTATTCTCCACAGTTAAATAGTCGGGTTCGAAAGTTTCAGGGTCAAGAGTGATCTTTTCAATTGCGCCGTCTTCAGCCCGCATACCCCATCTGATGCCTCCACCTTCAAAGGCAGGGCCTGCAGAACAGGCTGCGGTCATGAGAAATTCGTCATTGCCGACAACAATTTCTCCATTGGTTCCAATATCAATAAAAAGGCTGGGATCTTCAAGTTTGTTGAATCCAGTATAAAGAACGCCGGACACAATATCTCCACCCACATAGCTTGCAGGTCCAGGCATGACAAAAACACCGGCATAACGGGCTGCTTTTAATCCGATTTCACCGGCTTTAATAATGGGGAATTCAGAAACAGTCGGGATATACGGCTCTCTTCTAATATATTTTGCGGCAATTCCCAAAACCAGATGGGTCATGGTGGTGTTGCCTGATATAATAATATTCTCAATGTGTTTATGGTCGGCATTAATTGAAACCAGGGCTTGTTTTATCAGATTATTGATCGTGGAGAGTGCCAGTATTTGTAATTTTTTAACACCATCTTTTTCAGAACAGACAATGCGGTTGATGACATCATCACCACACGAAGCCTGGCCGTTATGGCCTGATGCCGCACTGAGTATGGCACCATCCGTCATATCCACGATATAGACAACAATGGATGTCGTTCCCAGATCCACAGCCAGTCCAAAGGAAGGTTGCTGATCATGGGCCGGGCGAACATCAACAATTTCTGAAGAGCATTTTTTCCATAGTATGGACGTCACGATCTTGAAGTTTTCATCTCTTACTGCTTCTGTCAATTGTCGCATCACCTTGATATTGGTGCTCATTTTGGATATATCATATCCATTCTTTTTGAGTTGTCGTTTCAGCCTGTCAAGATCGCTGACAGTATCCTCCATGGTCGGCAAATCCAGTTGCAAAGAAACTTTTTCTACAATGGGTTCTATTTTTTCCACAAGTCCTGCAAGCTTTTTTGTGGCTGCTTCTCCCATTCCCGCGGCTTTCAGTTTTTTTTCAATGGTCTCTTCCGGAATTTTAACAATGATATCTTCAAAAATTTTTGACTGGCAGGCAAGTACATAGCCTTTTTCTTTTTCTTTATCCGTTAACAGGGATGTTTTTTCTGAATTTACTTTACCGGATTGTATGATAAGTCTGCATTTTCCACATGACCCTTTACCATTGCATGAGGCATTGATATAAATATCCGCCTTTTGAGATGCTTCCAATAAATTTGTATTGGCAGTGACTATAATTTTTTTATCTCCGGGTTCAAAAGTGACGGTGCATTCTTTTTCAGCAGTGGGTTCATCAGAAGATTCAAATCCTTTTTTTGTTATAAAATAAATCGGGCAGGAAGGCCTGAATTTGCAATAGATATCAGGATCCCGGCATTCCAGACATTCCTCGCAAAGATAAATATTGTGTTTCATGCAGAGATAGCTGGTTTCCCGATCAGGATGATTGATACATTTGCCCATTTTTAACCTCCGGTTTCTTTATTAATTCAAGTTCTATAATACGGCATCCAGGCTCTTTGCAATGGTAATTTCGGATTGAAGACCAACAAAACGTTTAATTTCTTTGCCATTTTTAAAAAGGATTAATGTGGGAATGCTCTGAACCATATATTTTGTTGCCAAAGTTCTGTTGTCATCTATATTGATTGCAATGATGACGGCACGGTTCTGATATATATTCATCAATTTTTTTATAATCGGTTCCTGTGCCTTGCAGGGAGCGCACCAGCTTGCATTAAAATCAACGAGAGTGACACCTTTATCTATAGTTTCCTGAAATTGATCTATACCCATTTTTAATTAACCTCCCATAAATGATAGGATAAAATAATTAGTAAAAAAATTAGTATAATCAAGAAGTATGCCATATTGTTTTATGATTCCAGTTAAAAATAGTATAACACATTGCAAGTAAAGAATATTATACTATAAGTTGTTAAATTAAAACATTGTATAATATTTTCAACAAAAAAAAAGGAACGTTACTTTATTGAAATAGTTTCGGTGCGTAACGTTTTTTTGACAAAACAAAAAAAATATCATATATAATTTATATTCAATAGCTTTTTATAGCTGGCATAACCCTTGCTTTTATCTATATGCTTAATTTGTATGGTTGGCTATTTTAAACGAACCCTGTAATAATGAGGTAATTATGAAAGAGATGATTTATGTTTTAATTTTTCTGGGGATTTATATCCTTGTACAAGTGTATGTCCTTCCTAAAATGGGGATATCCACCTGAATGAAAGATGCCTGTCAGGTGACAGACAAAAAAAAAATTCAAAAAAAAGTTCTTGAGGAAAAACCATAATGTG
>JAOZRF010000162.1 GCA_029940245.1 Desulfobacula sp. | reverse complement strand
ACCCTTCTCCCAGATCTGGACCAATGTTGACAATGAATTTTTAATGAAACTTAAAGAAAAGAAAAAATATGTAAAAGGCCGGTGCGCTGAGTGTAGATGGCTTGATATTTGCGGGGGTAACTTCAGGGCCCGGGCGGAATCTGTTGCCAATGATCCCTGGGACAGTGATCCAGCTTGTTTTCTGACGGATGAAGAAATCAAAAAGGAGAATGTATAATGCTTTTTCCAGACTACCGGGGACGAAGATTAAGGGCCAGTGAAAATTTTAGAAGAATGATCAGGGAAACAAAACTTTCCCGTGATGATCTGATCCTTCCTTTATTTGCCGTTGAGGGGAAAGATGTCAAAAAACCCATTGAATCCATGCCGGGTCATTTTCAACTCTCAAGCAACAATGTTGTCAAAAAAGCAAAAGAGGCTTGCGATGCTGGTATTCCAGCCATTATTTTATTTGGTATCCCGGATAAAAAAGATCCCTTGGCAACAAGGGCCTATGCATCTGATGCCATTGTTCAAAAAACCGTCCAGGAGGTAAAAGAAAAAGTGCCGGATATTTCGATTATTACGGATGTCTGTCTTTGCGCCTATACTGATCATGGTCATTGCGGAGTTGTTGAAAACGGTATTATTGAAAATGATGCATCCCTTGAGCTTCTTGCAAAAACTGCGCTTTCACATGTCAGGGCCGGTGCAGATATGGTGGCTCCGTCAGATATGATGGACGGCAGAATCGGTGAAATCAGACAGACACTTGATGAGGAAGGGTTTTCCCACATTCCCATAATGTCCTATGCCGTCAAATACAGTTCGGCATTTTACGGCCCATTCCGACAGGCTGCCGACTCAGCCCCGCAATTTGGTGACCGGAAAACCTATCAGATGGATCCTGCCAATTCCACTGAAGCCATCAGGGAAGCCACAATGGATATTGAGGAAGGTGCGGATATTATTATGGTAAAACCGGCTCTTTCCTATCTTGATATTATTTATCGATTGAAACAGGAAATCGACCTTCCCATTGCGGCATATAATGTCAGTGGAGAGTATTCAATAATAAAAGCCGGAGAACTCATGGGCTGGGTCAATGCAAAAGATCTTGTTATGGAAACCCTTTTATCCATAAAACGTGCTGGAGCAGATTTAATCCTGACCTATTCTGCAATTGAAGTTGCAAGGGAGTTGAACAAATGATGAAGCATCCTTCCGGCCGGGATGGACAGAATACAAACCCCGCAGGCCATACCCTTCGCCTGGTCGCGTGGGAAACCACAAGAAGATGCAACCTTGCCTGCAAGCATTGCCGGGCACTAGCCCAAAATCATCCCTATGAAAATGAATTGAACACCAAAGCCTCTTTTAAATTATTGGAACAGATCAAAGAAGTTGGAAATCCCATTATTATCCTCACAGGAGGAGAACCACTTTTAAGGGATGATATTTTTGATATTGCAGCTTATGGAACAAAATTAGGACTTCGCATGGTGATGGCACCCAATGGGACCTTGATCACCCGGGAAAATGCTCAGAAAATAAAAGACTCAGGCATAAAAAGAATAAGCGTCAGTCTGGATGGTTCAACACCTGAAACCCATGACACTTTCAGGGGAATAAAAAATGCCTTTGAAAAATCCATCCAGGGCATTAAAATTGCCAAACAGGCTGGTATTGAATTTCAAATAAACACCGTTATAACAAAAACCAATCTGGATCAGATACCTAAAATTTTAGAGCTGGCGGAAAATTTAGGGGCAGTGGCCCATCATATTTTTCTTCTTGTTCCCACAGGCCGGGGAAAATATATTGTGGACAGCGAAATCAATGCCGGAGAGTATGAAGAAACCTTAAACTGGTTTTATGATCAAGGTCAAAAAACCACTCTGCAACTCAAGGCGACCTGTGCACCGCACTATTATAGGATATTACGCCAGCGGGCCAAAGAAGAAGGCAAAAAAGTAAGCTTTGAATCCCATGGCCTGGATGCTGTCACAAGAGGGTGCCTTGCCGGAACGGGATTTTGTTTCATTTCCCATGTGGGAAGGGTGCAGACATGCGGTTTCCTTGATGTGGAATGCGGCGACATTACCAGACAGACCTTTAAAGATGTCTGGGAAAATTCCCAGGTCTTTAACAAACTCAGGGATTTTAATAATCTTGAAGGAAAATGCGGCATCTGTGAATTTAAAAAAGTTTGCGGTGGGTGCCGAGCCCGGGCCTATGAGGCCACGGGCAATTATCAGGCCCAGGAACCATTGTGTTCATATCAACCAAAAAAAATAAAATCTTAAATCGAATTAAGCAGCAGCGTAATAGGCCTGTCTTCCTCTGTAATTCCCGCAAACCGCACCGGCCCTGGACGTCTGTATCGATCCGGGTTCTCGCTAGCCGCCATCCATTCTTCCCTTAAGGCTTTAAAAATTCTAAAGGCATTTGAATCTAAATCAATGAGACTTTTTTCAATCACAAGTTCCAGTTTTCCTTTTCTTTCCTCAAGGCGCATCAATTTTGCAATGGGAATACCAATGGGCTCCCACTTATCAAATTTTTTCTCAAGATTTTTAATCGCAGCCATTTGTCCTGTTGCCCCATTTGCAATGAGGTGGAATGCTGTAATACCAAGGTTGTAGGAATAATTACAGTCAAAATATGTTGGATCAGACCCCCGGCCATCATAACCATAAAAATGGGTCTGTGTTTTAAATTCGGGATCAGATTTTTTAAATATCCGGACAATAGGTTCAGGCACATCTTCATCTGAGCTTATTACCTCATTATTGATTAATACCTGTTTCAATGTTTTCAGGGAAATAATGGATTCTTTAATTAACAGATATTTATCTTCAGGATTTTTAAATATGATTTTTGCAATTTTTTCTGGAATAAATTTAGACGTCTTCATAATTGACATGTAATAAGATCGTTCAATACCAATTTTGTATTTTCCCTGTTCCTTTAAAATGTTTAGATATTCTTTTACCATATCCATGATAATTTCTTCAGTTTTGACCTGGGAAAATTGAAAATTGCCATGGGTATCTCTTTCCATGAGCAGGCCTGTTTGAAAAAATGATGGCAGCTGACTGAATAAATCATCATCCCTTAAATTCCAGATTGAAAACTTATTTTTTTCTCCCAACACCCGGGTCAGTCGCCTTAAGTATTCAAGTTTGGCATTTAATGTGGGAAATGAGGTGTGAAAATCAATGTCGTGAATATGATTATAATCCGCAATAATAGTATTCAATTTAATAATAAATACCTGGATTTCATTTATAAACTCAAGAATACCTTCCGGAATGATCATTACGCCAAAATTTTTCCCGCATGCAGCTCTTCGAACAATGGTATCACATATTAATCTGGACCAATGACGTAATGTCATGCCATAGGCAGTATAATCAATCATCCCTTCTTTTTGGGCTTTTTCAATTCTCTGATGATCCGTATAATCGGCCAGCTCTTCACCAACAAAAGAAAGATTGGCATGGGTTTGAAAAGCACATTCCAATGTCAGGTGACTTGCAACTCTCCCCATTACTTTACAGACATGCCAGTATTTAATGTCTGAACCGGCATCCGTTGTCAGGTTACTGATATTTTGTGAAAATGCCCTTGCTGCAGTATGAAATCCAAAGGATATGGCGCAAAGTGTTTCCTGGTCATCCGTTTTTATCTGCAAATCTCCATCAATGGTTTTGGGAACTCCAATGACCTTGATACCAGCACTTTTAAATTGCTGAGCAAGAAAGACCGCATTTGTATTTGAATCATCTCCTCCGATCACAACCAGGGCCTCAAGTCCAAGTTCTTTGCAGGTTTTTAATGCTGAATCCATTTTATTTTTAGAATCGATTTTTGTTCTCCCGGTCTTGATCATGGAAAATCCACCCATATTCCGATATGCATCCACAAGGCTTTTGGTAATTTCAACATATTTTGATTCAAGCAAACCGTCAGGTCCTGAAAGAAATCCAATCAATTTAGATTCTGAATTATACTTTTTAAGTTCATCATAAAGCCCTGCAATCACATTGTGTCCGCCAGGCGCAGGACCTCCTGAAAAAAGCACACCGATATTCCGAGGCATCTTAAATGCCTGTTTGGCTTTTTGACTTATTTCATGCCTGAAAATAATCCTTTGAACAGTATTATTAATAACATCCGGAAGCATTTTTGCGGCTTCCCTGGTATTGCTTAATTTATATTCAGGACACTCTTTGATATCTGTATACTTTGAAGCAAAAATCTTAATTTTCTTTGGAGAAAATGACCGCCTTTCAATGGTTTCAGCATTTACATCCGAAGTCACATGACTTGTTTCAGGATGATTCAATAAAAATTCAAGAGATGCAAAATTCAAAGGCTCCATATTCACTCCTGTTCATATTTTCTATTTTTTGATTAAAAAACCTTGATGCATTTTTGTACTCAAATATCCGTCCATCATCAAATGAACGATATGGTGAATGACACAGACAAGCAGTGCTGTACCAAATTCGCTGAAGTAAGTCACCTGTATCATTACAGCTAAGGCCAAAGTTTTTTGTGATCCCATAAAAATAATACTCTCATAACGGCCTTTTTCCACCCTGAAAAATCTTACCAGCAAAAAAGAACAGCCCAAAAGCATTAAATGAAAACAACTCACAAGAGCCAATATATAAAAAAAAGTCAGACCACTGCCTAAAATCACCTGTTTTGTCCCGGAAACAGAAATAAAAACAATACCAATGATCATCCACTGGTTCAGGATCTGGAATTTGAATTTACCCAATTGACCCGGCTTAAAAATCCTTGCCTTTGCCACTATCCCGATCATCAAAGGGAAAAGAACCAGAAAAATCAATTTTATAATAATAGCACCCCGGGCAATCACCAGAATCTTTTGCTGATCAAGAGATAACAAAAGAATGGAAAGTATGACAGGAATGGAAAAGATGGCAATAAAATTCGACAGAATCGTTATGAAAAGTGCATGGGCCATATTACCCCCGGCCGCTCCCGTCATAACAATCCCGGAAGACAGGGTCGTCGGCATTACAGCCACGATAAAAAGGCCAAGGATCACCCCGGTTTCAAGAGGAAGAAGGCAAAGCAACCCGGCAGCTATTGGAGCAATAACAAGAATGATAGTCAATGCTAAAACCGTTGATTTAACATCCCTGATTCCGGCTTGTATCTGATCAATTTCTATCAAAAGGCCGGAAATAATAAATATTAAAAATATCATTATTTCCGGACCGTAGTTTCCTTTTAAAACAAGTCCGATTTTTAACAGGCTATTGGATGAATCAATCATAACAGCTAGAAAAACAAGGACAAGACTGACTAAAAACCATTGTTTTTTAATTTTTTGTACCATACCCCTTTTTCCCCCAAACTTAAAACCGTGCCTGAACGAGGTTTTCGGTCAGACACTACCTATGATAAATTTGACTTTGAGTCAATCTTTTGTTCAAATTTTAAGCAGCAGTCCTTGATTCCAATTCAAAAAAAATGGTAAAGATCATCAACAAAACTAAATTTAAGGAGCAAATCAAATTGGGGTTTAATTTATTTAAAAAAAAGAGTCAGGAACAAAAAGAACAAGGCGGCAAAATCTTTTCAAGGCTGAAAACCGGATTGTTAAAAACAAGGAAAGTATTAACCACAGACATCAATGACCTTTTTGGTTCAGGCAAGACGATTGATGAAGATCTTTTTGAAGAATTGGAGGAAGTATTGATTTCATCTGATCTGGGCATTAATGTAACCATGGAAATGATGAAAAAAATAAAGGAAAAAGCCAGAAAGCTGTCCAGTTCAGATCAACTCAAGCAGGTTTTAAAAGAGGAATTAATCGGATTGTTCCCAGACAATTCAAGAACAGACAATTTTAATGCCCCAAATGAGCAGCCCATAACAAAACCCCATGTCATAATGGTTGTGGGTGTCAATGGAACCGGCAAAACCACGACTCTGGGTAAACTTGCCATGAAATATACCTCCCAGGGGAAAAAAGTTCTCATTGCTGCAGCAGACACCTTCAGAGCCGCGGCAATTGAGCAGGTCGAAATCTGGGCAAATCGATCCAGTGCTTCCATTGTCAAACATAAAGAAGGGGCTGATCCTGCAGCCGTTGCCTATGATTCTGTTGAAGCGGCTCTTGCCCGTGACATTGACATTGTATTAATTGATACGGCAGGCAGGCTTCACACGCAAAAAAATCTCATGGAAGAACTTAAAAAAATAAAGCGATCCATTAATAAAAAACTGCCGGGTGCGCCCCACGACGTTCTCATGGTATTGGATGCAACCTGCGGTCAAAATGCCATTTCCCAGGCAAACCTGTTTAATGAAGCCGTTGAGATCACCCAGATCGCACTTACAAAACTTGACGGGACTGCCAAAGGCGGTATTGTTGCAGCCATTGCAAGCACCATGAAACTTCCGATAACCTATATTGGAGTGGGAGAACAGATTGAAGATCTTCAGGAATTTGATCCAATACTTTTTATTAATGCATTATTTGA
>JAOZRF010000538.1 GCA_029940245.1 Desulfobacula sp. | reverse complement strand
TACAAATGATATGAATAAGGGTATCGATGATAAGGTCCGCCTGCTTCTGGTGGATGATGAAGAGGGTTTCAGGACTGCAATAGCCAGGAGACTTGGGAAAAGAGGCTTTGCCACGATGCAGGCATCAACAGGTGAAGAGTGCCTGGATATTCTTGGCAAAGAACTCATGGGTGTGGTGGTTCTGGATGTTAAAATGCCCGGGATCAGTGGAATTGACACATTAAAAATCATTAAGCAGAGATATGAAAAAATTCAGGTGATTCTTTTAACAGGCAATGTTGCGGTTTCTGACGGGGTTGAAGGAATAAAATCAGGAGCCTTTGATTATTTGACAAAACCGGTTGAGATTGATCACCTGGTAAATAAAATCAAACAGGCTTTTGAAATGATCCGGCTGGAAGAAGAAAAACAAAAAGAGCTTGAATACCGGGAAAAGCTGGAAAAAAAAATGATTGAGACAGAACGGCTTGCGTCTATCGGCACCATGTCCACGGGCATTGCCCATGAAATCAACAATCCTTTAGCCATTATCAACGAATCTGCAGGCTTTATGAAATATATTATAGGCACACCGGAAATGCTGAAATTTCCTAGAAGGGATGCCCTGATGATGGGGATAGAAAAAATTGAAAACAGTATAAAAAGAGCCAGTAAGATTACCCACCAGCTTCTGACTCATGTGAAAAAACCGGAATTGCAGTTTTCCGATGTTAACTTGGAGTCTTTGCTGAATGAAACTTTTGGCTTGCTGAAAAGAGAAATAAAAGATAAACAAATAAACATTAACTGGGAAATCGACCCGAAAAAAAATATGGTCTGGAGTGATTCCTATCAGCTTCGCCAGGTGTTGATGAACCTTTTGGCTAATGCGGTTCATGCCTTGCCTGAAACCGGTTCCATTACTTTATCCACCAGTGAAACCAATGAGGATATCATTCTTGAAATCAAAGACAATGGGATTGGAATACCCAAGGAAAATTTGAACAAAATATTTGATCCGTTTTTCACAACCAAACCCTTTAATGAAGGAACGGGTTTAGGATTGTTTGTGGTCCATAAAATTATTTTAAATCTCAATAGTAAAATTGATGTCGCAAGCACGGTGGGTGAGGGGACCAGTTTTTACATCAGACTGCCGAAATATGATGAATCAAACAGATAATACCAGACTGCTATAATGTATAATAAAGAAAGGAGTGAACTTTCATGATAAAAATACCTGCAAGAGTCCTGATCGTAGATGATGAAAAAGATTTTGTTGAAATGTTTTCCCTGCGGCTGCAGGCCCAGGGGGAAAAAGTGTTCACGGCCCATAGCGGCAAGGAAGCATTAAAGGTATTGATGCAGACGATCATTGATGTGGTCATCCTGGACATCAGGATGCCGGGCATGGATGGAATTGATACATTAAAACAGATAAAAGCGATTTTCCCCCTTGTCGAAGTTATCCTGCTCACGGGCCACGGGTCGACGGAAACCGCTGTGAAGGGAATGAAACTGGGTGCTTTTGATTATTTGATGAAACCCGCGAATTTTGAAGATATCAAAATCAAGCTTGAAAATGCCGGAAAGAGAAAAGATGAACAGGAAGAACGCATCCGCCAGGCTGAAGTCAGGTCGCTTTTAAGAAGAAGTGGAGATTTTTAAAATTTAAAGAAAAATGAACCAACCTAAATGATGATGGAAAAATTTATAATTCAACTGAGTCTTAAAAACAGGATTTACCTGGTCAATGCCATTCTTTTGTGCATCACTGTGATTGGGGCTATACTCATGATCTGGTAA
>JAOZRF010000161.1 GCA_029940245.1 Desulfobacula sp. | reverse complement strand
CAGGCAAACTGGCATCTCATTAAAGACTTAAAACAGCAATTGACAATCCCTGTTATCGGCAATGGAGACATTAACAGTGTTGAAGATGCCCAAAATATGATAGCGCTTACCAGATGTGATGCAGTCATGGTGGGTCGTGCTGCCATGAAAAATCCCTTTATCCTTTCCCAGATCGATGATTTCCTTGAAACCGGATCTTATCAAACTCCTTCTCATTACGAAATATTCAGAACAATGGAAAAGTTGACTCAGATGTATGTGGCATATTTTGGTGAAAAGCCTGCCTGTCAAATGCTTCGAAGCAGGCTTTCATGGTTTGTAAAAGGCCTGCCAGGATGCTCTGCCTTCAGAAATAAACTATCCTGCATCCAGTCAAAAAATCATGCCCTTGACCTTATCAATGAGTTTGAAGCAACTCTTGCATAATTTTTTTTATTCTTTTTCATAAACAGCCGTTGCCAGTGAACTGACACCCCCCCTTGGGGTAAATTCTCCGGTGACCTCCATTCTAAAAGGCTTTAAAACCTGAACCAGGTCATCAAGGATCTTGTTGACCACATGTTCATAAAACATACCAACGTTTCTAAATTGCAATAAATAATATTTTAATGATTTTAACTCCACAATGGTTTCATCCGGTCTGTACTTTATTGTGATACAACCATTATCCGGAAGGCCTGTCATCGGGCATACCGATGTATATTCCGGTTGTCTGATAACAATATCAATACTTCGTTTTGATTTATACGCGTATGGTATGGGTTCTAAAAAATCTGTTTTTACAATACTTGGATCTTCAATTTTATATGGGATCTTATAATTTTTATTTTCGATCATGATGATTTTATCCTTAGTTTTTAAAAAAAATTATTAAATAATGAATTTTATCATAAAGGCCGTCTTGTTTCAAACGAATAAAAACAGTGAAAAAGCGCATTTGTATCGCCATTTGCCAAATCGTAGAAAAGTTCGTAAAAAAAGCTTGACAAGAGCCCGAGAAAAAAGGATAAGTAGACACTCGGAATATTATACTGACGATTAAAGAAAGTTTCGAAACTTTCTTTAAAAATTAATGCGTTAAAAAACTTTAAGCACTTTTGTCAAGTTTAATAATACCATTTTTGTTATCATTAAATTGTCCCAGGGAGGATATGAACTAAATGAACGATTTTTTACAAAGCCTTCGTAATGGTCAGGCTGAAAAACCACGCACGCCCAAAACACGCAAAAACTCTGATAATGCTTATCACTATACCAGCACACCAAGGTTTCATTCTTCCGGCGGGTATCAGAATAATAGAAACCAGGGAATGAAAAGGACTCCCATACAAAATCAAGCTGGCAATCAGCTTCCAATAGATGAGATATCAACGACATCCATGCTGACAGATGCAATTGAGAACTTATCCGGTCATATTGAAAACTTGGCAAAAAATCAGGATTACCTGATCAATATCCAGGAAAGAATGGCAGAGATGATAGAGCGGCAGGCCATTGCAGTTGAAAGAATTGTAGATTATATGAATATTGCTCCTGAACAAAAAACAAAACCCAAGAAAGATAATACCTCGGAAAAAAGTTTTGAAAACCATTTTGTAACCTCTCAAACGCCTGAAATTGAATTAACTGAACCGGTTGAAATGATCAAACCGGTTAAAACGATTATTGAGACCACTGGACCTAAAAAACCTGTCCTTCGAAAAAGAAAAAAAATAATTGTGAAAAAGACTGAAGAAAAAATTTCAGATGACAAAAACCTTCTCAGTCGAGAAGCTGTCATGGATATCATTTACAGCATGAGGGCTAAAGGTGCCACATTTGACATGGTTGCAAACCGTTTGGTTGAGTTGGGTCAACCCACATTTTCCGGTCGTGGAGAATGGCATGCGCAGACTATTCACAGGCTCTGCAACAAAAAATAAATTGATTCTAATTTAAATAAAAACAGCGGATAAGAAAATTCTTCGCCGCTGTTTATTGTTTTATGGACGTCATATACTCTTCCCATTCCCAGGGAAGTAGCTGATTTTTTTTCGTGTTACATTCTTTGCAGCATGGCACAAGATTAAATTTTTCCGATTTTCCGCCAAGGGCTAAAGGGATGATATGATCCATGGTCAGTTCTTTTGGTAAAAAAAAATTTTTACAATACTGACAAATTCCTGAAGAGCGTTTCCGCTTCCACCATTGACTGGATCGCAATTTCCGTGCTTTGTCCCTTTCTTTTTTTAAAAAGGATTCCTCTGGGAGACTCAAAAACTGATCCATGGCTTAGTATCCAAACTCATCCAAAATTCTTGAATTGTCAACCCAGTGTTTTGTAACTTTTACAAACAATTTCAGCAGCACCTTTTGCCCGGTCATTTGCTCAATGTCTTTTCTTGCTTTTGTTCCGATTTGTGACAGCATGGCCCCTTTTTTCCCAATGATGATACCCTTTTGAGAATCCCTGATGACATGGATGCTGGCATGGATGACAATCAGCTTTTTTTCCACTTCAAATGAATCCACAGTCACTGCACTTGAATATGGGATCTCCATTCCTGTTAATCTGAATACTTTTTCCCTGATAATCTCTTTTACCATAAATTTTTCCGACACATCTGTAAATGTCTCTTCAGGGAACAACCTGGGACCTTTGGCCAATGATCTTTCAACTTCTTCAATGATGTTTTCTATCTGAATATTCTTTTTAGCTGAAACCGGTATAATGGCTTTAAACTCATGCAATTGTTGAAATTCTTTGACAAGGGTATAGACCTGTTCCTTTTTAACCAAATCTATCTTATTCAGCGCAAGAATAATTGGTTTAGGTATTTTTTTCATTTGCGATATGATCAGTTTCTCTGCTGAATAATTTCTGGATGAAACATCTACCATAAACAATACCACATCTACATCTTCCATGGCCAGCATGGCCTGCCCAACAATTCTTTTGTTTAACAGAGTGGTACTTTTATGTATCCCGGGCGTATCAACGAAAATTATCTGGGATGTGGGCCTGTTAACAATACCAAGAATTTTATCCCGGGTCGTCTGAGGTTTTTTAGATGTAATGGAAATTTTCTGACCCAGCACCTGGTTTAGCAAGGTAGATTTTCCTGCATTGGGAGCACCAATGATCCCGACAAATCCTGATCGAAAATTATTTTCATTTTCCTTATTCATTATACCCACCCATTAAACTCTCGATTTCCTCTAAAATAGTATCTCTCCCCGTTTTTGTCCTGGTTGAAAAAAGAATAACCTTGTTCTTTTCCCGGCTCATCTGGGAACAAATGGATAAAAGTCTTTTCTCCTGCTTTGTTTTTGATAATTTATCAGATTTTGTTAAAACCAATAAATAGGGTATCCCATGAACTTCCAGCCAGTCCATCAGTCCAAATTCTTCTTTTTCAGGGTCTCTTCGAATATCAATCAGTAAAACCAAACCCAAAAGACTTTTGCGGTTGGAAAGATACAGATTAACCATTGGCTGCCATTGGGACCTGATTTTTTTTGATACTTTAGCATAGCCATATCCTGGAAGATCCACAAAAGAAAGATTTTCATTGACCAGAAAAAAATTGATCAGCTGGGTACACCCCGGTTTTGAACTTGTCTTCACCAACTCTTTTCTCTGGATCAGTGTATTGATCAAAGAGGATTTTCCAACATTGGAACGGCCTGCAAATGCGATTTCCAGGAAATCATATTCAGGGTACTGGGATGGTTTAACAGCACTTTTAATAAACTCCACGCTTTTAATGATCATGACAGCTCTTTTAAATATCCTTCCATGCGGTCAAGACCGATTTTCAGATTCTCCATGGAATTTGCATAGGAAAACCGCAAATAGCCTTCGCCATTTTCTCCAAAATCAATCCCCGGAGTGACCCCGACATGGGCCTTTTCCAGAATATCAACAGCAAGGGAATATGAATTCGTTGAAATATGTTTTGCATTGGCAAACACATAAAATGCACCTGTTGGCTCAACTTTTATCCCAAAGCCCATCTGCTTTAACCTATCTATGACATAGATGCGACGTTTATTGTAAGTCTCTCTCATCATCTGAGTTTCTTTATAGGCATTTTTTAAGGCTGCAACACCGGCAAGCTGAACAACGGAATTTGCACATATAAAAAAATTCTGCTGGAGGATCTGCAAGGCCCTTATAAATTCAGGCGGTGCTATCAAATACCCAAGACGAAGACCTGTCATTGCAAAAAGTTTTGAAAACCCGTTCAATAAAAAGGCATTATCTGTAAATTCATAGATTGAATGCTCTTTGCCTTCATAGACAAGTCCATGATAAATTTCATCTGAAATCACATAAAGGTTATTGGCTTCTGCAATATCCACAATCTGCTGCAATCTTTCTTTCGGGATGACATTTCCAGTTGGATTGGAGGGGGAATTGATAAAAACAGCACGGGTTTTTGAGGTTATTTTCTCTTTTATTGCTTCAGGCGTATAAATAAATCCCTGGTCTTCAAAAACAGGAACTGTCACTGGCACGCCTTGAACATAATTGATGAAATTTGCATAACAGGCATAGTGGGGATCAGAAATAATGATCTCATCCCCGGGATTTACAAGGACGGAGAACAACAAAAGCATGGCCGGAGAAGTACCTGAGGTCACCAGAATCTGACCCGGATCGATGATGGTATTATAGGTAATTTTATGATACTCGCTGATGGCCTCCCTAAGACGGATATCGCCAAGACTGTGGGTATAGTGTGTCTTATTTTCCGCTAAAGCGTCAATGCTGACCTTATTGACACATGCTGGAACATTAAAATCAGGCTCTCCAATCTCCATATGGATAACATCAATACCTGTGCTTTCCATTTTATGGATTTTTTCCATTATCTCCATAACAATAAAAGGGGTTATCTGTTTACATCTATTGGCAGGTTTCATTTACAGCACCTTGTTTAAAGGATATTCAATAATGCCTTCTGCCCCGGCTTTTAAGAGCTGTGGTATCAAATCCCGAACCCGCCCGGTATCAACAATGGTTTCCACGGAATACCAGTCGGATTGATACAAGGATGCGATGGTGGGTGCATTAAGGCTTGGAAGAAGGGACACTACCTTTGCAATTTTATTTTCCGGCACATTCATTTTAATTCCCACAAGCTTATCAGCAAGCAACGCTGCCTGCAACAACAGGGATATCTGTTCAATTTTTTCTCTTTTCACAGGATTTTCCCAGGCTGTCTTATTTGCAATCAACTGGGTATTGGTTTCCATTACTTCATGGATGACCCTTAAGTTATTCGCCCTGATGGTACTTTCGGTTTCCGTGATTTCCACAATGGCATCTGCAAGCCCTGAGACAATTTTGGCTTCTGTGGCACCCCAGGAAAATTTTACGTTTACATCTATATTCCGGTCTTTAAAAAAACGTTTTGTAAATTTTAAAAGCTCTGTGGAAATGGTTTTTCCTTTAAGGTCTTCAAGGGTTTTCATGGGAGAATCATTTGCAACTGCAACCACCCATCTTGCAGGGCGGGCACTGACCTTTGAATAAATCAAATCCGCCACCACATGGACATCGGATTCATGCTCGGCAATCCAGTCAAGTCCTGTCAGCCCAGCATCAATGATACCACTTTCAACGTTTATGGACATTTCCTGGGCACGGCACAGGGCACATTCAATCGTATCATCATTAATATCAGGAAAATAACTTCTTCCTTCTACATTGATTTTCCACCCGGATTTATTAAAAAGATTTATGGTTGCATTCTGAAGGCTTCCCTTTGGAATCCCTAATTTCAATGTTTTTCCCATTATTTATATACCTCTTTTGGGTCAAAAATTTTTGATTCTACAATTTTCAACTCATTTCCTTCGACTTTTGAAAAAAAACAGCTTTTATACCCTTTATGGCAAGCCGCATCCCCTACCTGATCCACCTTTAAAAGGACGCTGTCATTATCACAATCCACCCGGATTTCCCTCACATTCTGCAAATGACCTGAAGTTTCCCCTTTTTTCCATAAACCCTTCCTTGATCTGCTGTAGTATGTGGCTTTTCCACTCTTTATTGTTTCATCAAAGGCTTGTTCATTCATATAGGCAAGCATCAGGACTTCATTGGTTTTATAATCCTGTGCAATGGCGGGAATCAATCCATTGCCTTTTTTAAAATCAAGCTCAAAATCAAGTTTTACCATTACATCCAGTAACTCCCTTAAAAAATAATAATCAAAGTTCGATTAAATAACCGATATTGTTAAAAAAGTCAAATTTTATTGCTGATAATTCCGTCGGCACAGCCTGACATTTCCCTCAGCAGGATGCCGGATACAATACGGCAGGGAGTGACGGGTGAGGCGGATACGTCATACTCCGCAAGGAGAAACGACCGCAGTCAACGCAGCAGGTGCCACCTTGATGAAGGATCAGGGTTAACCATGCCATAACTATTGCTATCTAATATATAATCTGATAATAACTATCCAAAATCATTATTTTTAAATCATAATCTAGGTTGCTATGGTAAAAATAAAAAGCAAAACCGACGTATTAAAGCAAAGAATGAAAAAAAAGA
>JAOZRF010000160.1 GCA_029940245.1 Desulfobacula sp. | reverse complement strand
CGAGTCCAGGGAATAAACCAGAATAATTTTTGTCTGGGAGGTTTTGCATCACTGACAAAGTGTGATTCCTGATGCATTATGGCCAATAGAACATGCACTGGAACCCCCCACTTCTTATACGATTTATACGAGGCTTTATACCAACTTGATTTTTCATTAAAAATATCACAGGCATTGTTGATATGCCTGGGCGGACTGACGGAACAGCCTGAAAGAATAATTAAAATTAATAATATCCAAAAAATGAGCTTAGGATTTGTATCTCTATCTTTCATTTATCAACTTTTTTTGTCCATTTTTCCGTATTAAGCCTGATTCCGTTTTCTTTCAACTCCAGTAGTCCTTTTTTAAACAGGCCACCAATGGTTCTTTTAAATTCTTTTTTACTCATGGAAAAAATCTTTTTAATTTCTTCCGGAGAGCTTTTATCATGACATGGTATAAAACCACCCGCTTCTTTTAAAATGGTCAGGATGGTGTTTCCTGATTCTTTTACAGAATCATAACCCGGTTTTTTTAAGGTGAGATCAATTTTTTTGTCTTCACGAAGACGCATGATATAACCTGTGCAGTTATCTCCAACTTTTAAGTCTTGATAGGTTTCATTTATATATAACATACCAGAGTATCTGTTATTTATTACTGCCATAATACCAATCCTGGTAATGGAATGGATAAGAAGATCTACTTTCTGACCCACCTTAAGATCCTTAATATTTTTATCGTAATGCATGGATATTTTTGTAGAGCCAAAGACTCTGTCCGTCTGGTCATCCAAACAGATCTTTGTGAGATATTTCTTTCCGGGAACCATTCTATCCTGCTGCTCACTTTTGGGTACAAGCAGGTCTTTTTCAAGCCCCCAGTCCATAAATGTTCCAAAAGATGCAACATCTTTTGCCTTAAGGAAAACAAAATCTCCAAGAATCCCATTGGGCTTTAAAGTTGTTGCAACAGGTCGGTCTTCAGAGTCAGTATATACAAACACCTTAAGTGTATCACCGATATTTGCATTTCCTGAAACGTATTTTTGAGGAAGTAAAATCCTGTCTTCTCCAGATTGTAAATATAAACCAAATTCAACCCTTTTTTCCACAATCAGATCATTATATGTTCCAATTTTAATCATGTTATTCCTAAATAGTGCCTGAACGAAAACCTTGTTCAGGCACGGTCTTAAATTTTAGGTTTTAAATTTTAAAAGCATTTATAATTTACCATTTACCACACCAGATTGCAATTAAGCAATTATTCATTTAATAAAGGGGTTTAAATCTGCGACCTTGTCTGATAGCACATCGGCTTGATTTATCTAAAATAATTGTATCATTTGAGCAAAAAATCAATCGTAACAACTATTAATTACTTGTGTTTAAAGATAAATGGTGGTATGGCTGCTTTGAAAAATAATGGAGCTTTTGTTCCTTAACGACATGTTGTAAAGATAATTGCAGGCGATGACCGGATGAAAAATCCAAGGCTTATAGACAATAAAAAGGATTAATGAAATGACTATTCAAGCTAAACTATCCAAAGGGGAATTTGTTATACTTGCTGAAATGAATACCCCCAAGGGAATTGATATATCTGATCTTGTGACAAATGTAAAGCATCTTAAATCACGAATAGATGCCGTTGTGATTCCAGATATGGATAATGGTGTCATGCACATGAGTGCTTTGGCAGGTGGCGCGATTATCCGGCAGCAGGGACTTGCACCAGTGATTCATGTTTATGGCCGTGATCGTAACCGGATGGCCTTACAGGGAGATATGCTGGCAGCCCATGTTCTTGGAATTCATAATCTTCTGGTGGTGCAGGGTGAACCCATCGCCCAGGGTGACCATCAGAATGCAAAACCCGTTGATGATCTAAATGAACTGGGCTTGCTTGCCATGGTTCATTCTCTTTTGAAAGGAAGCGATCTTGCCGGCTTTGAATTAAAAGGGAAACCAGAATTTTTTACAGGGTGCCAGGCTCAACCCATCCGGGATGATGATCATCTTGAAGAAGAGTTAATCGCAGCTAAAGCAAAAGTAGAAGCAGGCGCACAATATATAATGGTTCCGCCGGTTTTTGATATTGATTACTATACTCAAATCCTAAATAAATTCAAATCATTGGATGTGCCGGTGATTGCCACAGTTTTTATGTTGAAAAATGTGGGTATGGCCCGTTACATTTCCATTAATGACCCTGGCTCCAGATTATCCGAGTCATTGATCACTCGGATTCGGAAAGCAAAAGATCGTGAAATCGAATGCATCCGTATTGCCGGAGAAATGATCAAAGCGCTTAAAAAAGAGGCTGCGGGGATAAAGATTTCTGCTTCGGGTTGGGAAGATCGTCTACCGGCAATCCTTGACTGTGCAGGGCTTTAACATAAACTCATCCATTTTTTTGTTTTGTGTAGACAAAGATTAATGGATATCCACAAATAAAACAGGTTACCAATGCAAAAGCTTAAAGATATTCAAAATAATACATCAAATGGCAGAAGCGTGCTTGTTATCGGTGGTGGTGTAGGAGGAATACGTGCGGCGCTGGATTTGGCTGAATCTCGTCGAGATGTCGTATTGATTGATAAATCATATTCCATTGGCGGGTTGATGACCCAGCTGGATAGAACTTTTCCAACCAATAATTGTGATTTATGTACAATATCCCCCCACTTATCTGAAGATACAAGACAGATCCATCTGGATCTGAAACCCATGACCCAGCTTGAGGAATTAACGGGTGAGGCCGGCAATTTTATAGCCACACTGGTTACTGAACCAAGATATATTGATATGGACAAATGCACGGCATGCGGAGAGTGTTATAAACATTTTCCTAAAGCCGTTCGATTTACCCCGGGACTTGATCCCCGGGCTCCGACCTGTATGCGGTATCCCCAGGCAATACCATATTCCTTTTCCATTGATATGGAAAAAATAACCGATATAAAAGCTTTGCAAAAAGTCTGCAAGGCAGATGCGATTTTACCCGATGACACCCAGAAGAAAACAATGATTGAAGCTGCATCAATTGTCTTGAGTACGGGTGCAGACTTGTTTGACCCATCTGTATTGGATAATTTTGGCAGCGGACAATTTGATAATGTTGTTACGGGGTTGGAATATGAAAGGATTATGTCGGCCTCGGGACCTTTTCAGGGAGATCTTGTCAGGGTATCCGATAGAAAACGACCCAAAAAGGTGGCATGGATTCAATGTGTCGGATCAAGGGGGATTAATAAGGCAGATGTTCCCTATTGCTCAGGTGTTTGCTGCATGTATGCGTTAAAAGAAGCCATGGTTACAAAAGAGCGCTTTGCCGAAAGTATCGAAGCCACCATTTTTTATATTGATATGCGGACCTATGGCAAGGATTATGAACTTTTCTTTAACCGGGCAAAAAATGACTATGGCATCAGAATGATTCGATGTCGCCCCCATTCCATTGTTGAAGACGGCAAGACCAGAAACCTTTCCATTACCTATGCCCTGGAAGAAGAAGCGCTTCAGACAACAGAAGAATTTGATATGGTAGTGCTTTCAACAGGATTCAGAATTCCCAAAGCAACTATTGATCTTGCCGGAAAGCTGGGCATTGAGTTAAATTCCCATAATTTTGCAAAAACCGATCATTTTAACACAGTACAGACATCAAGGCCTGGGGTGTATGTCTGTGGTGTGGTTGAAAGTCCGAAAGACATCCCTGAAACAATGGTTCAGGCAAGTGCCGCCGCCAGTATGGCTGCCTCTGATCTTCCCTGTGTGGTGGATGAAAGTGAAACTGAAGACGAATTTATGCCGGAACAGGATGTTTCAGGGAAAGAACCCAGAATTGGTGTTTTTATCTGTGACTGCGGACTGGAGATCGGGGGTGTGGTGGATGTTGACAAAATGGTTGCATTGGCCAAAACTCGACCCGATGTTGTTGTGTCCCAGGCCGTTGGATACGGCTGTAGCAGTGATTCCATGAGTGTGATTGAAGCATCTATTAAAACCAACAACTTAAACCGGATTGTCATTGGCGGGTGTTCACCCAGAACCCATGAAACTAAATTTCAGGATCTGATGCGCCGGGCCGGATTAAATAAATATTTGGTGGAAATCGTCAATTTAAGGGATCAGAATACCTGGGTGCATTTCAGACAACCCAAAGAAGCCTTAGACAAGGCTCTTAAACTCCTTCAGATTGGCATCAGCGGGGTTAGAAAAAGTCGCCCCCTCATGGATCAGACGCTTCCCATGAATCAGAATGCCCTGGTTGTGGGTGGCGGGGTCACTGGAATGACGGCGGCCCTTCAACTGGCAAATCAGGGAATTAAAGTCTACCTTGTGGAAAGGGATTCAGTTCTGGGCGGGTTGGCAAAGTCCATCCGAAAAACAATAGAAGGGGATGACGTGGGACCATTCATGGCTCAATTAATGGATGACGTGTCAGCCCATGAAAATGTTCAGGTATTGACAAAGTCCATCATCGTTGATCATTCCGGGGTTCCTGGACGGTTTACAACGGGTATCCAGACGGGTCTGAGAATGAACTATATGCAATTGAATCACGGGGTGACCATTTTTGCCACAGGCGCCCTGGCAAACCGTCCTGATGTCTATGGTCTTGGAACCCATGTCGATATTGGAACCCAGCTTGAACTGGATGCATTGATTGAAGATGAATTTGAAAAAATAAAGGCCATGAATACTGTGGTCATGATACAGTGTGCAGGTTCAAGGGAACCTGACAACCCGAATTGTTCCAGAATCTGCTGCCAGGCAGCCATAAAAAATGCCCTGCGTATAAAAGCCATTAATCCTGATGTACAGATTTATATTTTATACAGGGATATTCGTACTTATGGATTCTACGAAGATTATTATCAGGAAGCCAGAAATCTGGATATAAAATTCATACGGTTTTCCCTGGACAACAAACCCGAAACCTGGATTGAAAATGACCAGGTGTCTGTTTTTGTGGATGATGTTATCCTTGGCAGAAAAATTCAGATTGAAACAGATTATCTTGCTTTGAGCACGGGGATGATAGCTGACGATGAAACCACGGAAGATCTGGCCATGATGTTTCATCTGCCCAGAACTCTGGATCATTATTTTCTTGAGGATCATGTGAAACTCAGACCCATTGACATGTCTGTCCGGGGGATTTTCATTGCAGGGACAACGCATTCTCCTAAGACAATAAAGGAAAGTATTACCCAGGCCTATGCGGTCGCCGGGCGGGCGCAAACCATGCTGGCTAAAAAACAAATTAACCTGGGGGCTGCCATTGCCAAGGTAGACGAAACTAAATGTGCTGCCTGCCTGATCTGTGTTCGGGCCTGTCCTTTCAGTATTCCCTTTATTAACGAGGATGGCTATTCACAGATTGATCCTGCCAAATGTCAGGGATGTGGCGTTTGTGCTGCAGATTGTCCGGCAAAGGCCATCCAGCTGCTGGCCTACGAAGATGATCAAATTCTGGCTAAACTAGATGGCTTGTTTGGAGGGCTGAACTAATGGAAAATTTTGAACCGGAAATTGTTGCATTCTGCTGTCATTACTGCGCCTATACGGCTGCTGATATGGCAGGCAGCAAAAGGATATCCTATCCTGCAAACGTAAAAATCATTCGTGTTCCCTGCACTGGGAAAGTGGATGCGATTCATATTATGAAAGCATTTGAAAAAGGAGCTGATGGCGTTTACGTGGCAGGATGTCTTGAAGGGGACTGCCATTTTAAAAATGGGAATACCCGGGCCAGTCACAGAGTAGAACACGTCCAAAAGATTCTGGAGGATCTTGGCTGGGAAAAAGGGCGTGTGGCAATGATCAATATGTCGGCAGGAATGGGTGAGCGTTTTGCCGGCACTGCGCTTGAATTTACAGAAAAAATTAAAGCCCTGGGACCCAGTCCCATTAAAATAACCAATACAGATAAGCATCATAAGACAATTGGCTGATGATAAAATCTTTGGAGAAGAGAATATGATAACTGCAGAGCAAAAACCATTAAATGAAATTATAAACTATATTTCACCCTATGACCGAATTATTCTGGTGGGCTGTAATGAATGTGTGACCGTATGTGCAGCCGGTGGAAGAAAAGAGGTCGGTCTTCTGGCATCCGCTATTAACCTGCATTTTTTGCAACAGGGCCGGACGATTGAAATCAAGGAAATTACGCTTGAAAGGCAATGCGATCCTGAATATGTGGAAGAACTTGTATCAGAAATTGACAGGGTTGATGCCGTTGTTTCCATGGCTTGTGGATGCGGTGTTCAAAGCGTTGCCGAAAGGTATAAGGAAACACCCGTGTTTCCTGCCGTAAATACAAAATTTATGGGTGCATCAATTTCCCAGGGAATCTGGGCGGAAAGATGCCAGGGTTGCGGTGACTGCCTGTTGGGAATTACGGGCGGTATATGCCCTGTGGCAAGATGTTCCAAACATCTGCTCAACGGCCCCTGTGGCGGGACATCCAATGGTATGTGTGAAATAGCGCCAGATGTTGATTGTGCCTGGTGTTTGATCTGGGAAAGATTAAAGGCCCTTGGAATGGAAAAACGGT
>JAOZRF010000159.1 GCA_029940245.1 Desulfobacula sp. | reverse complement strand
TGTGTTTTTATCAATAAATCTATATCAAAAATGCAATAATGCAAGCCTGACCCCATACCTAAAGCCAACTATGCAAGCCTGACCCCGCTCAAATTTGACAACTCCGAAATAACTATCATTTTTGTTTTATGCTTGATTCTGATTTCCAAAATTCTCTGGGCATATTTATATTGCCTGGAAGCATGGGTGACACGGCCCAGTCTAACAGCCGGGTGCCTTCAAAATAATAAATATTGGGCCGGGTATTTATATGGGGTGCTGAAATTTGTACCAGTTTTTCTTTTTTGACCAATTGTGCTACCCGGCTTTCAGGATCATTCAGATCTCCAAATACCCTTGTTTTGGTTGGACAGGTTACCACGCATGCCGGCTCTTTCCCATGTTTTAAACGATCTTCGCAGAAATCACACTTATCAGCGATTCGTTTGGCAGGATTCCTATACCGTGCATGATATGGGCAGGCTGTAACGCAGTTTCCACAACCGATGCACTTTTCAGGATCAATTACCACCAGGCCATTGTCTTGTTTATAGGTAGCCTGAACCGGGCAGGCAGCTACACATGAGGGATCATCACACTGCATGCACTGGCTGGGCTGAAATTCTGTACGAAGCGAGCCGTTTTCACCACCAAGAACATTGATCCAATTGCGCCAAAATCCTTCCGGGATATTGTTCTCAACTTTGCATGCAATCATGCAGGCCTTGCAGTCAATACATTTTGCGGCATCAACGATGATGACGTATCTTTTGCGTTGTGTCATGGTAATATCCCTTAAATATAAATTTTATAAATCATGCTTTGCTCACAGTTACAAAAGTTTCGTGCATGGCCATATTACCGGAAATTTTATCTGCTCGATCTTCCAGAACCTCTGCTATGCATGCACCTTTCCCGAAAATATTTGTCAATCCTTTGGACAGCACACCAAATCCCGTATCCATATAAACAGTATCCGGTCGGGTTTCTTTTGTAACCCTTGCTTTAATTGTTACTTTTCCAACACTGCTTTTTACATTAACTAATTCTGAATTTTTAATATCCAATGAGCGGGCAGACTTTGGATGTATCCAGAGCGTATTTTCTTTTTGAAGTTCCCACAAAAGAGAATTATTGGTACTGGCACTCTGTGTGATATAGGCATTACGCCCTACAACGATACGAAAATGATTTTCAGGAACAGATTTCGGTCGTTTATATACCGGCATGGGATCAATTCCTTTATCTTTATAGCGGGTATTATACAGCTCAATTTTTTTAGATCGCGTCTTGAATGGTTTGCCTTTATAAAGGTTGAAACTAGGTCCTGTATCGTTATAAACACCATCTTCCTTTAATGCTGTTGCAACTTGAGGGATTTTTTTAAGTTGAGCCTTTCTATAGTCATCCATCGTAAACTCAAAAAATTCTCCAAGTTCCAGGCGTTTGGCCAGTTCCTTTACAATCCAGAATACGGGTTTTGATTTAAACATGGCCGGAACAACCGGATCTCGTGTGACCACGCCAGTGCATGTAGAGGATGCAAGAAAGGCAGATAGGGGATCCTGTCTTTCAAGATAGCTTGGAGCAGGCAGAACCAGATCCGCCATCCAGGCGGTATCACTCATGGCAATATCCACCGTCATCATGAAATCAAGCGTATTGATCATCTTAATGGTTTTGTTTCGGTTTGCCCCTGTCTGCATGGGATTGGTTTTATAAGTCATCCAGCCTTTGATCGGGTAGGGTTTTCCTTCTATTACCGCATCTCGGGTATGCTTGAAAGATCCTTCCTCATCAAACATCATTTGGGCCCTTCCCGCATCAACCCGATCATCCGGGTTGTCTTCATAAAAAGGTGTTTCTATATGCATTGATCCCGGTTTGATTTTTTTGGGAACAAGTAAACCACCTTCCTGATCCCAGTTACCCAGAAGAGCATTCACAATGGCATAGGAACGTCTTATCTGTGTGGAGTCCTCATAATCAGAACTTCTGCGGCCGGGATAAACCATGGCTGAAGGAGCGGCTTTGGCCAGTTCTCTTGCAATTCTCTGAATGTCTTTTGCCGGTATGTCCGTCTCTTTTTGGGCCCACTGGGGCGTATATTGTTTGACATGTTCCCTTAGTTCTTCAAATCCAAAGGTTTTATCTTTAATAAAGGCTTTGTCATACAATTCTTCTTTTATAATGATATGAGCAATTGCCAGGAAAAATGCCATATCAGTACCTGGTTTGATAGGATACCATTCGTCGGCATGAGCTGCTGTTTTTGTAAACCGGGGATCAAGAACAATAAGCTTGGCTTTATTTGTTCCGGCAATCATTAAATCCATACTGTCCGGTGTTACAAGTGATTCAAATCGGTTGGCTCCAGGCATGATTACATATTTGCAATTTAATACATCCGGGGTCGGCATAACCCCATAGGTATCCAGGAAAGCCCTGTTACGGCTTAAAAGACAATTGGATTCATGGGAAATGACATTATAAGATCCATAAGCCTCTGCAAACTGGTGTACAAATGTAGACTGCATGTCTGTACCGGCCATAAACAAAAATCCGCAACGGGTGTATTGTTTCCCAATTCTTTCAAGCTGTTCTGCAGCATGGTCCAAAGCTTCATCCCAGGTTAAACGCTGCCATTTGCCTTCACCCCTTGCCCCTTTTCTCAGAAGCGGATATTTCAATCGATCCGGGTCATAGAGCTGCTTGACACCTGAATTGCCCCTGGCACACAGCATCCCTCGAGATTTTAAAAATTTGGGATTTGGATCAAGTTTTCTAATAACACCATTTTCAACCTGTGCAATCAGACCACATTTGTTAAAGCACATGTCACAGGCTGAAAAAGCTTCCCTGATCTTATTTGCAGTTTTTTCACTTCCATCCCGGCTCAACGCGTACAAAATTCGGCAAGGGTTGGTAATAGCAGTGGTTGCAGCAAAAGCCCCGGACAATTGTAAAAATTTACGTCGGGAAATCTTTTGGATTTTTGTTGATGACATTATTTTCTCCAGATTTTTTTATCAGGCATTATTTGCATTTAGCAGGAGACGGAGAATCAAACGCATGCCCATATAAATGTTCATAAATATCCAGATTGTCTTTTTCAGACAATTTTGCCCACTCATCCTTGCATTTCAGTTGATCAACGTTATCAAAGACTTTTTGCCATTCGGCCTGGGTTTTACTGACAGGACTTAATTCCTTGGCAGATCCGGCCTCTATATGACAGGTCCGGCAGTTCTTACGAAAAAGATACTTGCCTTTCCGGGCATTTCCTTTTCCCTCAGCCATTGCAACTGTGATTGATACTACCAGAAATGCCATGATTATTGACGCTATACCAATTTTTTTAACCATCATTACCTCCTTGAAAATTAATTAATTTGTTAATGGAATTTTTTTATCGTTATTAAAACCAAGACCCAGTTTGTCAAATCTGCCACCCATTTCAATGGGGTCTCCACTATAGCCTAATGCTTCATAATCTATATAATTTGTTTTACCAATGAGCGCTTTTACATCCTGTCCCTGTTCAGCAAGGGCTTTAAAATCCACTCCCTTGTGAACCAGGGCTTTAAAATCCACGTCCGGTCTTTCCTGGTGACAGGCACCACAATAGGGTGCCTTGGTAAGTGATGCATGACACTCTGCACAGGACAATGCCTGTTCTTTGGGAACCACTTCATGGGTGAGTCCCCAGTACATGGCAGTTTCCACAAATTCATATTTTCCGCTGTATTCCATACCAGCGGATTTCATACCATCGAAAGAAGCCTTGTCCCAGTCCCAGTCCTTCCAGAATCCTTTCCAGAGCTTGGGTGCAATCAGCCGTTTGTAAACAGCGTCGCTGATTTGTTTTCCGCGATGGACTTTAAATGGATATATTTTTGATGATGGATCTTTAAAATTCCCCATGGGCTTTGTTAATTCCGTCACTCCATTTTCATTAATTCTGTCACCCAGAAGATATCTTTTAACCGTTCCGTCATACCACATATACTCTGGTTTTACGGCTTCCTTCCACTTGAAACTGCCTTTCTTTTTCATAAAGGTAGGTTTTCCATATTTATCCCTGGAGGGTTTGATGTCTTTGCCGGCATCAGACCAGTCCCAGTAAACCTTTGTGGGGTTTTGCTTTGAATAAATGGGTATGTGGCAGGTCTGGCAGGCGATATGTTGTGTATGCTTATTCAGATGGTGGTCGATAAGCTCGCTGCCGATATGCGGTTTATCTGTATGGCAGTATTCACATGAAAGGTCACCTTCAACGGCAGGAACGGATACACTGCGGCCTGAAATCATATGATTCCGGGTTTTGTGACAATCCTGGCATCTGAAATCAAGCCCACCCCCTGTAACACCCATGTGGACATCGTGATTTTTATCCGACTTGCTTAAAGATGAACTCATATCACCATGTTTAACCGCATCACCGCCGCCTCCTACAAAATGACAATTCATACCGCAGGTATCCCGGGTGGGACGTCCTACGTTCTGGGCAATGGTGATTAAATCCAGATTTTTTACGGGCAAGCCCGCTGCCGGCGGGGCTTTTTTATACTTGCCTGTCTGGTCATGGCAGACAAGGCAATCAATTTTTGTCATGTCTGTAAAATCAAAACTCTCATCTTCCCAGCCATAGCCGATGTGGCAACTGGTGCATCTTGGCCAGTTACCATTAAGGTTGATGCAAAAGTTGTTTATGGTATTTGTCTTCTTACCCAAATCTGTTCTTTTCTCATGGCCAACAGTATAGGGTGAGGCTCCATGCCAGTTCCAGTGGGAAGTTTTTAATATGGCTTCTCCTTCTTTTTGATGGCATGACAGACAATTTTTTGTCACGTCTGTTGGACTGATATTTCCTGTAAGTTTAACCAATTTATTATGATTGGGGACTTTTTTTGCATGGCAGGCAAGACAATCAGTAGGTGCCCGGGTATCAAGGGGTCTTGCAATGGGCCCCCTGACCATGGCACTGTATTGAATTGGCCCTCGGATATAGGGAACCTGTTCTGATTCACGGTGGCAGTCCATACAAAGTTGATGATATGCCCCCTTAAGCCCTGGGGTATGTAAATTTTTAGAATTAAAGGGTTTATCATGGCAGGCTGAACAGGATACGGGCAATTGTTTTTTTCCCATGAGTTGTAATATGGAAACAGGCTCACCATATTGGTCACCTTCTTCTCTGGGCATCCTGTGATGGCAGATGGTACAGTCTTTCAAGACATTGGCATGTTTGCTGTGCATGAAACGAACCGGTTCATACAAATCGCTGTATTGATTGATTACTTTGGAATTCATTATCATCATTTTAGGCGCATCTGCAATAGATGGGGTGATGTTTTGCTCTAAGGGTAAATTGATTTTTATATTTTCTGAGTTAGCGGCAGCATGAGCTGAATACCGGGGTGTACCAATCAGTAAAACCGCTATAATAATCATACCGACTATGGATATTTTTTTTTGAGACATTTTTTTTGGCTCTGCTCCAAGAACCGGAAAAATAAAAACGCAAACCCTGTATATAAACATGAGGGTTGCAATCAAAGCAGCGGTTATAAACATTTCGCCCACAGAAGGGAAGTATGATGTAAGTTTATAGGGTGGCGTATAAGCAACAACAAACACATTGATTCTGTTTAGCAATATGCCCAGAACAAAAACAGTGGAAGCAAAGAATAAAAGCCCGGGAGATCTTCTGACCCGTTGAAATAAAAGAAGAGCAAATGGCATGAATACGCAGACAAGCAGTTCTACTAAAAATGAATTGGACTGATAGGTACCGTCCAGAAGATAGACATAACTGCCCCGCACGATCATGTCACCCACTTTAACGATCATGTAAAGCCCCATCAGAACAGGCATGTATTTAGCAAGGGGTGTCAATACGTCCATTTCCGGTTCTCGACCAAAGGATTTTGATACCAGGATGGATTCAAAAACAACCATGGGGTATCCCGCGGCAAATGCTGAGAGAAGAAATAAGAGCGGTAGAATCGGTGTGTACCACAAGGGATGGATTTTGGATGGTGCAATGAGCATTAAAGATCCAAGACTTGACTGGTGCAGGCAGGAAAGAACAATGCCCGCGATGATAAACAAAAACATGAGTTTTGCGGCAACTTTATCAGCCACGGCCAGAACAGTTTCAAGTAAACCATTGAGATTTGATAAAAATCCTGGCAAATTGACTTTTCCCATGAATCTTTCCGTTACAATGGGAATAAATTCAAAATATAGAACATGGAGATAAATCATCACACATATAGCCACTTCAAACAGCACTGAATTGCCATTGTGATGGAAAATCGGGCTGGTAATATTCCAATATCTGCCGATATCTATTAAAAGTCCCAATACCACAAATGTATATCCCAGCATGGCTGTAAGCAATGCCGGCCGAATGACGATATGGTATTGATCGCGATTAAATACGTATGCAATGGCACCGGTGGTAAACCCTCCGGCCGCTAAGGCCACTCCAGAGGCCACATCAATACCGATCCATATCCCCCATGGATACTGATTGTTTAAATTGGTCACCGCACCGATACCAAAAATAAACCGGGTGG
>JAOZRF010000537.1 GCA_029940245.1 Desulfobacula sp. | reverse complement strand
AAATCCAAATCAAAAATCCTGCAGATGGCTGAGGAAATTGCCCTGAACCACCATGAAAAATTCAATGGGAAAGGATATCCCAATCAATTAAAAGGAATAGACATTCCCATTTCCGGCAGAATTACCGCGCTGGCAGATACCTTTGACGCGCTCTCTTCAAAACGGCCTTATAAAACCCCTTATCCGTCCGATGTATGTTATGATATCATTAAAAAAGAAAGGGGTAAACACTTTGACCCTGACATTCTGGATATTTTTATATCCAATTTTGATCAATTCCTTGAAATCAGGGGAAAATTCGATGCCTTTAACGAAGAGGCCTTTCAAAATTACATGCTCAGCGAACGGGACAGACAAAGCTGACTTTATGTTTGATCCTTCTTTTTTTGTTTTGCTTTCAAAACATAGCGCTGGGAAGCCTTTAACACACTTTTTCTAAGGCGTATGGAAAGAGGCGTGACTTCCACCATTTCATCATCTGCTATAAAATGGATGGCCTTTTCAAGGGTCATGACCTTTATCGGTGAACAGATAACGCTTTCATCTTTTCCCGACGCCCTCATATTGGTCAGTTTCTTTTCCTTGCAGGCATTCACATCAATGTCCTGATACCGATTATGTTCCCCTACGATCATGCCCTCATACACCGGGGTGCCGGGCTCAATAAGCAGTTGACCCCTGGGTTCAAGATTAAACAATGCATAGGGCACGGCTTTGCCCTGTCTGTCTGAAACAATGGACCCATTAAATCGAACCGGGAAATCCCCCCTGTGCTCTTCGTATCCTGAAAGATAAGAATTCATGATCCCCGTTCCCCGGGTATCTGTCATAAACTCATCTCTGTATCCGATCAAAGATCTTGAGGGGATTGAAAATTCAATTCGCACCCTGCCTTTGCCGTTGTTCACAAGGTTGACCATCTTGCCTTTTCGGATGGAAAGCTTTTCCGTTACAACACCTAAAAAAGCCTCTTCACAATCTACAAATAAATGCTCAATAGGTTCCAGCCTTTTTCCATCTTTATATTTATAAATGACCCTGGGTCGGCCGACGCAGAGTTCAAATCCTTCTCTGCGCATGGTTTCGATCAGGATGGCAAGCTGGAGCTCACCTCTTCCCTTGACCGTGAAACTTTCATCCGTTGTGCTTTCTTCAAGTTCAATCGCAACATTCATTAAGGTCTCTTTAACGAGACGTTCCCGGATTTTCCTGGACTGAACATATTTTCCTTCACGGCCGGCAAAAGGCGATGTGGAAATAGAAAACTTCATGAATACTGTGGGTTCATCCACGGTGATTCTTTTCAAGGGCACAGGATCTTGTTTTGTGCAGATGGTGTCTCCGATCTTAACATCATCGATACCGGACAATACAATGATATCCCCCACCTGGGCATGGTCTACAGGTAAAAGTATCGTTCCTTCATAGGTCTGCAGCTTGGAGACCTTTAATGGTAAAAGTTTACTATCTTCGTTTATACGCACAAGATTTTCATTAAATTTGGCACTGCCGTTGAATATTTTACCAATGGCAAGCCGCCCAAGATAATCGGAATATCCGAGATCAGAAACCAGCATTTGAAATGGGGCCTCAGGATCATAGGCCGGGGCGGGCATTTCTTCTACAATGAAATCAAATAAAGCTGTTAAATTCTCAACATCCTCGTCCAGTTCTTTTTTAACAATACCATCCCGGCCAATGGCATACATATAGGTAAAATCGAGTTGTTTTTCCGTGGCATCAAGATCAATAAAAAGATCATATACCATATCCAGCACCTCGTCGGGTCTGGCATCA
>JAOZRF010000158.1 GCA_029940245.1 Desulfobacula sp. | reverse complement strand
GGATCTTTTGTCCGGGCTTGAGTTCATTGGAAAAAATCATTTTTCGAATATCGTTGTATGCTTCCCTTGTAAGGTTTTTATCCATGGGAATTATATTTTTTTTAGCAGCCATCCTCGCACTCCTTTTTGTATTCAATTCATAATTCAATTTTGAAGGCACAATTTTGTTGAGGATGTTATTAAGGAAGATTGAAAATGTCCAATACTATCCTGCAATAACAAATCGACTTTGGAAAATTTGTTTACAAAAATTAGAACCAACAAACCGTTTGACCCTTGCCAATAATAGAAATGGCAAAGGTTCAAAAGCAAATTTAAAACGGCCAGAAGTTATTGTCTTGCCAGATGTTTTCCATTAAAGAGGCTTCAAGGGCCATCAGTTTTTCCAAATGGGTTTTTTCCCAGACAGAAAGCCAGTTGTACATTTTCTTTTCTTCCGGATCTGAGGCTTCTTTGGCCCTCAGGGCATACATGGTTACGGCTTTTTCTTCAAAATTTATGGATGCGGTAATGACCGTGGCCTCAAAGCTTGCAGCATTGATTTTATCTTTTAGGGTTTCATCAAGAATATCCGGTGCCTTTACTGCTTTGTCGTCAAATTGATAGCCGCGAGCCAGGAATTTACCGTCTTTTATATAGGCTTTAAATTGTTGTTCAAGGATATTTATGTGTTCCTGTTCATCATTAACAAGGTCCTTGAAAAAGGCCTTGACTGAATCATATTTTGCATGGTCCATGGCTTTCTCATAAAGGCTTCTGCCCTTTTTTTCCATGAGAAATGCATTTTTTAATATGGTTAATGGTTTTGATTTATCCATGTTCATACTCCTGTTTTTTTTAAGGGTTGAATAATGAGAACAAGGTTACATGATGTTAAATGGAATATCAAGCAGGACAAATGATCTTAATCAATAATTTCACAGGTTAAAACAGCTATGCAAGATGGTTTAGAATTTGCTTTCTAAGGTTTTTTTTTATAAGTTGCAGTATTTGACCGGATAAATAAAGAAAAATACATGACAATATTTGAAATTATTATTATTGCAATAGGGCTTGCCATGGATGCATCGGCTGTTTCTCTTGCAGCGGCTGCCGCGGGATTTGCAAAGGATGCCAGGGCCAAATTCCGATTGTCTTTTCATTTTGGTCTGTTTCAGTTTTTAATGCCGGTTCTGGGCTGGATTCTGGGGATCCGGTTTGTATCTCATTTTAAAGCCTTTGATCACTGGATCGCTTTTTTCCTTCTGGCCTTTGTAGGTATCAGAATGATCCGGGAAGGCATGGATAAGTCCTCTGCCATACCCCAAAAAGATCCCTCCAAAGGGATGACAATGGTTATGCTCAGTGTGGCCACAAGTATTGATGCCCTGGCAGTGGGCTTAAGCCTTGCCATGCTGGATATAAACATCTGGTATCCGAGTATCATGATTGGTGTGATCACAGCAGGCATGTCACTTGCTGCCATTAAGATCGGCACAAAACTGGGGTTGATGTTTGGAAAAAGAATGGAAATTTTCGGAGGTTTTATTCTGATCCTGATTGGCTCCCGGATACTTTTTTCCCATTTGGCTGTATGAAAATAAAAAATAAAAGGGTTTATTTAGTGTGTTCATGGAAATGATCAATATTATCAGCAGAGAAATGAAGTTAAGTAATTCACAGATTTTGGCCGTTGCAAAATTGCTGGAACAGGGCGCCACCATCCCTTTTATTGCCCGGTATCGAAAAGAAAAGACCGGATCTCTGGATGAAGTCGCCATTGCTGCTATTCGAGACCGGATAGAACAATTGAATGCGCTCAATGATCGAAAAGAGGCGATACTTAAGTCTTTAAAGGGACGTGACCTTTTAACCCAAAGACTGTTGACAGATATCCAAAATGCCGTTTCAATGACTGATCTTGAGGATTATTATGAAAAATATCGACCCAAGAAAACAACCCGGGCACAAATGGCAAGAGAAAAAGGTCTGGAACCGCTTGCTCGCTTTCTTTTGAATCAATCGAATCAGGATCCTCTGATTGAAGCTAAAAAATATATTTCATCGGAAAAAAAGATTGAATCTGTTGAAGATGCCCTAGCCGGTGCCAGGGATATTGTTGCGGAAATTATCAATGAAGATGTGCAGATCAGAGCCGGTATCAGGGAGTTGTTTTTAAATAGCGGGCAAATCCGATCCATGGTAAAAAAGGGAAAACAAGAGGAGGGCATAAAATTCAAGGATTATTTTGACTGGATGGAAATTGCCTGCAAGGCGCCTTCACACAGGATCCTGGCCATGTTCAGGGGACAAAAAGAGTCTATTCTTTCAGTGCATGTATTGCCGGATGAACAAAGAGCGCGAGATCTTATTGAAAGAAAGTATATCAAAAATCAATCCAGCTCGGCACAGGAAGTCATCATAGCCATAAAAGACAGTTATAAAAGGCTGTTATCCAAATCCATTGAAAAAGAATATACGAATCAATTAAAAGCAGAGGCAGATGAAACTGCCATCAATGTTTTTGCGGCAAATTTAAAGGAACTTTTGCTGTCTGCCCCCCTGGGTCAGAAAAAAATTCTTGCCATAGATCCCGGGTTTAGAACAGGATGCAAGGTGGTCTGCCTTGATGCCCAGGGACAACTTTTGCACCATGATCTTATTTTTCCCCATCACAGCAATGATGAACAAGCCAAAAAAATCATATTAAATCTTGTGAAAACATACGTAATTGAGGCCATTGCCATTGGTAATGGAACAGCAGGACGGGAAACGGAGGCTTTTGTAAGGAAACTTGGCCTGGATAACCATATTCATATCGTCATGGCAGATGAGAGCGGGGCTTCTATTTATTCGGCATCAAAACTTGCCAGGGAAGAATTCCCTGATCACGATATCACGGTCAGGGGTGCTGTTTCCATTGGCAGGCGGCTTTTGGACCCTTTGGCCGAGCTTGTTAAACTGGATCCGAAATCCATTGGTGTCGGCCAGTATCAGCATGATGTGGATCAAAAATTATTGAAAAAATCCCTGGATGATGTGGTGGTATCCTGTGTGAATCAGGTCGGGGTTGAGGCCAATACTGCCAGCAGGGAATTGCTTTGCCGGGTATCTGGCTTAAATGATACCATTGCTGCCAATATGGTTTTATTTCGCAATGAAAACGGTCCTTTCAGATCAAGAAAAGATTTTTTAAAGGTGCCAAGATTGGGGCCCAAGGCATTTGAGCAGGCAGCAGGCTTTTTAAGAATTCATAATGCAAAAAATTCGCTGGATCGAAGCGGTATCCATCCTGAATCCTATCAAATCGCTGAAAAAATGGCAACGGATGCCGGGTTTGACATTGAGAATTTTGTGATGAACAGCCTTGAGATAAAAAAGATTCAACTGAGCCGTTATCTTACCGGCACCATTGGTATACCGACACTTAAAGATATCGTAAAAGAACTGGCAAGCCCTGGCCGTGACCCCAGAAAAGAGTTTCAACTCTTTTCTTTTGATGATACCATCCATGATATAAAAGATCTTGTACCCGGGATAAAAGTACCGGGTATTGTGACAAATGTTACTGCTTTTGGTGCTTTTGTGGATATTGGTGTCCATCAGGACGGTCTTGTTCATATCAGTCAGATGGCAGATCGGTTTGTAAAAGATCCCAATGGAATTCTCACCGTCCGGCAGGCGGTAATGGTAACTATCCTGGAAGTGGATGTAAAAAGAAAAAGGATTTCTCTTTCCATGAAGGAAAAGCAAGGTGCATCTTGAAAAATCTGATCAAACCATTACAATGAGACAAGACAAAATGAGTGGGATTGAAAATGAGTGTTATTTCCAAGTGGTTTTTATAAAAAAGGAGATATCAAATGGCCACGACAAAATTAGCAGGAAATAATGTACAGCTGGCAGGTGACTTTCCAGGTAAAGAAAAAAGTGTAAAAAATTTTATAGCAGTCAAACAGGATTTATCAGAGTTTTCCCTGGATGACTTTCCAGGGAAACGAAAAATTTTAAATATTTTCCCCAGTATTGATACAGATGTTTGCGCAACATCTGTCAGAACATTTAATCAAAAAGCATCAGAACTTGAGAATACACAGGTGATCTGCCTTTCTTTTGATCTGCCCTTTGCATTTAAGCGCTTCTGTGCTGCAGAGGGTATTAAGAATGTGCTCACGGGTTCTTTGTTTAGAAAACCTGATTTTGCAAAGGCTTATGGTCTTTTAATTGAAGATGGCCCTTTAAGGGGTTTGACTGCAAGAGCAGTTATTGTCCTTGATGAGAACAACATTGTTTTATATGCCGAGCTTGTGGATGATATCACCCATGAACCTGACTATACTGCGGCGCTTTCAGCCGTGTAATTAGTGCCTGAACGAAAACCTCGTTCAGGCATGGTTTTAAGTTTTAGGATTTAGAATTTAACTTAAAACCTAAAACTTAAACCCTAAAACAAGAAACAATCTCGGATAGTTGCAACTTTCTAACCGGTAATCATAATATTTTGGAGATATATCATGAAAAGTATATTCAAGTGGTTTTTCATCATTGGCGGTGTTTTTTTAGTCCTAATCATTGCTGCTATTGTTATTATCCCTCAATTCGTTGATGTTCAGAAATATAAACCGGTAATTGAAGAAAAAGTTGCAGAGGCGACGGGTTTGCCTTTTGCACTGGGTAACGATATTGATCTGTCTGTTTTTCCATGGGTGGGTGTAAAACTGACAGACCTTCATCTGGGGAATCCTGCCGGCTTCAATGAAAAAGACATGGTATCCGTGAAGAATTTTGAGGTCAGGATCAAGGTTATGCCGCTTTTGTCCAGGCGAATTGAAGTGAAAACATTTGTTCTGGATGGCCCGGTAATTTATCTGGAAAAATTAAAAAATGGCAGAGCCAACTGGCAGGGGATTGGCGCGAAACAAGATAAGAAAGCGGTTGTGGAAAAGAAGACAGAAAAATCCTCTTCTGAAAAAGGTCTGCCCATTGCAGGTTTGCAGGTAGACAAATTTTCCATTACAAACGGGCAAATGATATATGTGGATCAAACTGCAAATCTTAAAAAACAGATATCAGACCTGAGTTTGAATTTAGAAAATATCACCCTTGAAAAACCGATTGGGATTGTATTTGCTGCCATGATTGATAAAAAACCAATTTCCTTTAAAGGAACGGTCGGCCCCATTGGAAAGGAACCGGGTAAAGGCACCATGGCAGTTGATGTTGTTTTAAAAGCGCTTGACGAACTGGAAATAAAATTAAAGGGCAAGCTTATTGATCCCCTGGACAGCCAGTCCTTTGATCTTGAGCTTGCTATCTCATCTTTTTCACCCAGAAAACTTTTTTCAGTCCTGAATCAAAGTTTTCCGATCCAGACAAAAGATCCAGACGTATTGAATAAGCTGTCCTTGAAAACAAGGTTAAAAGGGAACCCGGCCAGTATTTTACTGTCCCAGGGGGAGATCCAGCTGGATGATTCAAAATTAAACTTTTCAGCTTCAGCAAAAGAGTTTTCAAAACCCAATCTGAAGTTTGATCTGACATTGGATGAGATCGACCTTGATCGGTATCTGCCGGAACCTGAAGAAAAAAAAGAAACAACCCGGGCAGGTGCTACCGCATCTTCAAAAAAAACAGATTATGGGCCCTTGCGAAAACTGGTTCTGGATGGAAAGGTTAGGGTTGGCAAATTAAAGGCCCATGACGTCGTCGTTGAAAATATTGACGTCCATGTTCTGGCAAAAAAAGGCATTGTCACCATAGATCCGTTGGCCTTGAATCTTTACCAGGGAAGTGTGGCATCAAAACTTGTATTGAATGTTCAAAAAAATGTTCCCCAGACAAAATTTACCCTTGATGCCAGGGGTATTCAGGCAGGACCTTTGATGAAAGATGCCCTGCAAAAGGAATTGATTGAAGGAACCCTGCAAATCAGGGCAGAACTTTCCATGACAGGGGAAACTCCTGATATGATCAAGCAGACATTGACAGGACAAGGGGAGCTCTTGTTTAATGATGGTGCGATTCTCGGTATTGACCTTGCCGGTATGGTTCGAAATATCACAGCCAAACTGGGAGCAGGGGAACAGACAAAAGAAAAACCCAAGACTGATTTTGCAGAATTGAGAATGCCGTTTACGGCAAAAAAAGGTCTTGTCAATACAGACGGAACCAGTCTGATGTCTCCTTTGGTAAGAGTGATGGCAAAAGGAGATGTTAACCTTGTAAAAGAGCTGCTTGATTTAAGGGTGGAGCCCAAATTTGTTGCCACTCTGAAAGGCCAGGGAGACGAAAAACAAAGATCGGGTTTGATGGTACCGGTTTTGATTACAGGCTCTTTTGCTTCTCCTAAAATTCGTCCTGACCTTGCCGGCATGATCGGTGGCCAGGGCCTGCCGAATGTAGAAGCATTAAAGCAGCAGGTATTGGGCGCAAAAGAAAACCCCAAAGAAAAAATAAAATCTGTTAAGAAAGATCTGACAAAGCAGATCAAGAGTCTATTGCCGGGTTTCACAAATTAAAAGCTCAACTTTCGGAGTTGGTAGATTTGACTGGGGTCAGGCTTGCATTATTGCATTTTTGATATAGATTTATTGAT